>JANPAU010000432.1:0-2136 GCA_031430055.1 Akkermansiaceae bacterium
CTCGGCGCGGGGAAACGGCCTAACGGCAACTCGCCGGTGAGCATTTCGTAGAACACGACGCCGAGGCTGTAGAGATCGGCGCGGTGATCGACGTCCTGCGGGCGCTCGATTTGCTCCGGGGCGATGTAAGCGGCGGAGCCGAGCACGCTACCGGTGCGGGTGAGCGTGAACTCGCCGCGGTCGTCGCCGGCGATCCGAGCGATGCCGAAATCGGCGATTTTTACGCGGCCCCGGGTGTCCAGGAGGATGTTCTCCGGTTTGATGTCGCGGTGGAGGATGCCGTGGTCGTGGGCGTATTGGAGGGCGGCGCAGAGTTCGGGAATCAACGCCAGCGCCTGGGCTGGGGTGAAGCGGGCGGCTTGCATCGCCTGGCGCAAGTTCACGCCGTCCACGTATTCCATCGTCAGCCAGAAGAAGCCGCCGGTTTCGCCGAAGTCATGGACGGCGACGATGTTAGGGTGGCCGAGTTTCGCGAGCGCCCGCGCTTCCCGTGAGAAGCGCTCGGCGAAGCCTAGATCGTGATCGAGACCCGGCAGCAGGATTTTCAATGCGAGCAGGCGGTCGAGCTGCGGCTGGCGGATTTTGTAAACGACGCCCATGCCGCCGCGGCCGATGCATTCGAGGATTTCGAACTGCGGGAAAGCAGCTTGGATTTCCTCCAGCGAGGGAACTCCTGGAGGATCGATTTCGCCAGAAGTGCCGAGAAGCACGCAGGCGGGACACAAGCCGCCGGGAGCATCCGAGGGCAAGGGGCGGTGGCAGGATGGGCAATTTTTAGCAGTCACACGATATCCTGACGGAAATTAACACGGTAGTTACAAATATTGATACAGGATTCGATAGAGGGGGGAACGGGGCAGAAGTGTTCGGCGTGCTGGCTGCTTATTGTTTAAAACGGACCGAAATAATAAAATTTTTCTTGCTGCGTTAGCTTCGGCTTTTAGTATCATGAATATTCAAAGTCTCGGAGGCCCTTAATTCTTTCGGAAACCACATCAACACATGGCTCACACGCGCTGGATTGTCCCTTGGAAAGGCTCGACGGAGAAACCTGTCTTCTATCACTGCATTTCGCGGGTGGTGGATCGGCGATTGGCTTTCGAGACGGACGAGAAAGAGAAGTTCCGGATGTTCATGCGGATGTATGAAAATTTCACGGGCTGCCGGGTGGTTTCTTACTGTCTGATGGGGAATCACTTCCATCTGCTGCTGGAAGTGCCGCCGCTGCCGGAAGGGGGATTCTCGGATTCGGAACTGCTGGGACGTTTGTCGGCGCTTTACCATCCGGCGGTGGTGGCGGGCGTAGCGAAGGAATTGGCGGAGGCCCGTGAGCTTGGCTATCAGAGTCAAGTTGATGAGATTCATGGCCGCTATACCCGACGGATGCATGATTTGAGCCGTTTCATGGAGGGGTTGTTGCAACGCTTCACACGTTGGTTCAACCGGACGCACTCCCGCTCGGGCAATTTGTGGGAAGATGCTTTTAAGAGTGTGATTGTGGAGGATGGGGTGGCGGCGCGGACGATTTCCGCCTACATCGACTTGAATCCGGTGCGTGCCGGGATGGTGGGGGATCCGGCGGAGTATCGCTGGAGCAGCTATGGCGAGGCGATGGGTGGAGGTTCGCGAGGGAATGGTAAGAAGGCGCGAGCCGGCTTGGTGCGGGCTTTGATGGCGCACAAGGGCTACGGGGCTGACGCGAGGTTGTGGGCGGGGCGAGTTTCGAAAGATTATCGAATGCTGTTGCTAGAAGCGGGCGAGGAAAAGCTCAAGGAAGTGGTGAATGCGAATGGAGAGCGTGAAGTGAAGGTGGTGAGAAAGGGGATCAAGAGAGGAGTGGCGAGTGCGGAGCTGGCCCAGTTGGAGCAAGGTCAGGATGTGGCGATTGGGAAAATGCTGCGCTGCCGGGTTCGTTATTTCACGGATGGAGCAGTGATCGGCAGTCGAACTTTTGTAAATGAGACGTTTGTGATTGCTCGGGGGCGGTTTGGGCCGAAGCGTAAAGATGGGGCGCGGAAGATGCGTGGGGCAGGTGCTCCGGCCGCGGGAATTTTATGGAGCTTGAGAGATTTGCAAAATCGTGACGCTGGGCAGGGGCTGAAATCAACTGGGACAAGCTGAAACGCGTGTTGACCG
>JANPAU010000433.1:0-2034 GCA_031430055.1 Akkermansiaceae bacterium
CGATTGAGGGTTTCTAGGAAGGTGCCAGCAGCCTTCTTGCCGGCTTCCACGCCGGGCTGGTGGTAAGCGTTGATGTTGACCAGCGAGGCGTAGAACGAAACGGTGCGCTCGAAGAGGGCGATGAGTAAGCCGAGATGAATCGGGGTCACCTCGGGGATGGAAATCGTCACCGATTTCCGACCCGCTCCATGCAGCGCCTTGCGGGTGCCGCGGAGGAATCCTTGCAAGTAGTCGGCGGTGCTGGTGCCGGGATCGACCTCGATGCTGAGACCGGCGCGGCCCTTTCTCACTTCGATGAAGGTGGCGAAAAAGTTGTTCACGCCGTCGCGGAGCTGCTGGACGTAGGCGTGTTGGTCGGTGGAGCCTTTGTTGCCATAGACGGCGATGCCTTGGTTGACGACCTTGCCGTCAAGATCGAGTTCCTTGCCTAACGACTCCATAACGAGCTGTTGGAGGTATTTGGAAAAAAGCACGAGCGAGTCCTTGTAGGGGAGAACAACCATGTCTTTTTCGCCTTTACCGTTCGTCGCGCTGTGCCAAGCAAGGGCGAGCTGCATGGCGGCGTTTTTCGAGGCGTCCTGCTTGCGCGTTTCCACATCCATGGCGGCGGCTCCGGCGAGTAAGGCATCGATATCTAACCCTTGCAGGGCAGCAGGGACGAGGCCGACGGTGGAGAGAACGGAAGTGCGACCGCCGATCCAGTCTTCCATCGGGAACGTGGCGATGAATCCGAGTTGTTTGGCGTATTGGTCGAGCTTCGATCCGGTGCCAGTGACGGCGGCGGTGTGGCGACCGAAATCGAGGCCAGCGGCTTCATAAGCGGCCTTGGCTTCGAGCATCCCATTGCGGGTTTCTGCGGTGCCGCCAGATTTCGAGATGACGAGCACGAGAGTTTTTGCGAGTCCGATGGCAGAGAGTTTCGCGATGACCGCGTCCATCCCGGCGGGGTCGGTATTGTCGAAGAAGTAGAGCGGGAGTCGCGCGTTTTGGCCGATAGCTTCTGATACTAACTGCGGCCCTAGTGCTGATCCGCCGATGCCGATCAGCAGGATCTGTTGGAAATTTCCGCCGCCGGGTGGAATGATGGCTCCGGTGTGAACTTTTTCCGCGAAGGTCTTGAGCGCGGCGATGGGCTCGGTGATGGCTTTTTTCAGTTCCTCGGTCGGCGCGAGATCTGCATTGCGTAACCAGTAATGGCCGACCATGCGGCCTTCATCGGGATTGGCGATGGCACCGGACTCGACCGCGACCATGTCGGCGAAGGCTTTGCTGATTTTCGGCGCGAGCGCCTCGATATAGCTTGGCTTGATGTCCATCAGGGAGAGGTCCAGCGAGAAACCGTGTTGCGGATAGCGGAGAAGCGATTGGTTGTAGGATTGCCAAGACATGATGGTAAAAGCTGAAATGCTGACCGGTGAGGATCACCGTGATATCGCCGATAGATTTGTGGTTTTCCGGTCGGTTGTCCACGCTATTTAAGAATCGTCTGATGCTCGGCATCGGATCCCACCACGTCTTTCAGAGTGACGAAACCGGAACAGCAAGGAGAGTATCGGCTATTCCGAGGAAGCCACCTGATGAGATGACCACTGCGAGGATCTTCCCCACCTTCATGTCGATCACGAGATTTTCAACTTCGCCGATGGGCTGCGACATCAGCATCTCGGTAAGTAGTGCGGATGTCGCAGCCTGGTCGAATTTCACGACCGACCGCTGTGGTTTCCGGGGGGCTGCTCTGCTCTCGCTAAGCAACGAAAACTTAGCCGAAATCTTGGGGGATCTCCATGGGGTGAAACCCTGCTTCTTGAAATTCAATCAGAGATTCCAACCGGTAGGGTCACACCCCATCGCCATCGCACGTGGGTTACTCTAAGTTCCGTGTTCGAAGACTGCGAACTATGTCGCAATCTCGAAACTAACAAAATAAAATTAGACCATGAAAACGCTCCAAGATCTATTCCTTAACGAACTGGCAGACATTTATGATGCCGAGCATTGAGGCGGACCCGAAAGTTCGACCACGGAGGGGCTAAA
>JANPAU010000434.1:0-5244 GCA_031430055.1 Akkermansiaceae bacterium
CCACCCACCAGCGAAGTAGCTCTACGAACTCGCCTTGGGTGGTCTTGGATGTGTTTGAGCGTGGCGTCGCGTTCTGGGCCGGGCGGCAGGGTCATCGCCCATTGGGTAGCGGTGGCGGGATCGTAGGCGGAAACGGTCTCGGCGTAGCTGCGGACGGCGACGTTTTTGGTGGGGCTGGCGGGCGTGCTGGCCAGCCATTTGCCGGCGGCTTGGTAGTCGCGTTCGGTCCATCTGCTGACGATGTGGCTAATGGGGCCTGCGGCCTTTTCTACAGGCAGTTTTTCTCCGATCCAGTCGATCCACTGGCTGGTTTCGTCGGGTTTAATGGAGTAACTCAAGGAATCGGCGACGGTTTCGAGTTCGGCCGGAGTGAAGTTTGCACCGGCGAACCACTGGGAGGCGGGGGCGAATCCTTCACTCGCAATTCCGCTGGTGAATCTGCCGATCAAATCTGACTGTCCTTGATCTTTCGGCCGGTTGGCGAGGTAGTCGCGGAGGGCGGCGAGGGTAGCCGTCCGACCTTCCGACGTTTTCGATGAGTAGGAAATTTTACAAAGCGCTTGCCAAGTGTCCTTGAGGCCGAGCTCGCCGACGAGCTTGAAGGCGAGCTTGGGGTCGTGGGTGGCCATGCCCTCAAGCATGCTTTCTTTGGCGCGGTCGGTGACGAGATCTGGAAATTTCGTGGCGTTTTCGCGGACCCATTTGAGTGCGGCCATGGGATCAGCCGTGGCCCACTTGGTGAGCGAAGAGGAGACCAGATAATTTCTCGCACTGTCGCCGTTGTTGAGGAGATCGGGTAACTGAGTGAAAAGAGCGAGCGCCGTCTGCGGGTGGTCGGCGGCGAGTTGGAAAAGCGCGTAACGGAGGATCATCTCGCGGCCCTCGTCCGCGAGGTCCTTGGTGGCGTAGACTTCGGAGACGAGGGTTTTCAACTGCGCGGGATCGAGTGAACTGAAACGGGCCATGATCTCCTTCATGCGCCCTTTGTCGGCCTCGTCCAGTGAGTTGAGCGATTTCCCGGAGGCCTCCATTTCCTTGATGAAGGCGGCGAACTCGGTAAGCACCGCCGTGGCGGTGACCGCCTTATTTTTGCGTTCATGCTTGGAGGTGCGGAGGGGGTCATTGCGGCCTGATGGACCAGGGGAAATACCGAGTGTGGCGGCCTCGGCGGCGATTTTCGCGCGGTTTTCACGCAAGACCGCGAGCTGTTGTGAGTGATGCCAACTGAGGCTCGCGCCGATGGCGAGGATCAGGACGGAGAGGGCGAGAGAAAATTTCATCAGTGGAGATTTATTGGAGCTTCTTGAGGATTTCCTCGCGGCGTTTGACATCGGTGATTTGGGCGGCCAGGGCGCGGGCTTGCTCCTTGTTTTTGCGGGAGGAGTCACCATCAAGAAATGAGGTGATCACGTCGTCGTTGCCACCGGCTTGATGGTAGCTGAGAACCCACTCGGACGCTGCGGCGAAGTCTAGCTCGCTTCCCGCGAGGGCTTGGCCGGTGATGCGATCGGTCGAGTCTGGTGCTTGGGTCATGGTCCACTGGCGCAGAGTGTCGAGATCCTCGCGGGTGACTTTGCTCCGTAAGGAAATTTGGCGGATTTTGTATTGGGCCGCTTGCTCGATGCACTCCATGCGCTCGGCGGGCGTGGCGCTGATCCGATCCATGTATTCGTTGACCTTCGCATAGCCGTCGCCACCGACCAGAAAGACGACTTGGTGGGCAAGGGCTTGAGCCTGATCTTTTCCCGCCACTTGGCTACGGATCAGCGAGGCAAGGGTCACTTGATTATCCTCATTGACGGATTGGAGTGAAGACGGGACGAAGACTTCAGCCCGCTGGTCCTCAGGCATCGCGCTCAGGCGGCGAGCAGCAGCCTCGGGAGCACTGCGGAGTAATACCCCGATAAGCCCAGCCTCGGCTCTGTCGCGGACATCCATTTTTCCGTCGAGCGATTTGCTGTCGAATTTACCAGCGGCGATTTGTTGGTCGAACCAAGCGGTGGCCTTAGCCGGGTCTTTTTCCGCCCATTTCTGCAAGGCATTGCAGAGCGACCAAGACACCCCGCGAGGGTCGTTCTGGAGGCGCTTGACGTAGCAGGTCATTCCGAGTTCAGGATCTTTCGCCATGAGTAGCCCCATGAGCGAGTATTCGAGCGTTAAGCGGGATTCTTGAGAAAGGACGAGCGCAGCGATGTCGTCGAGTGCGGCCACGAGTTCTTCCTTGCTCATCAACTCCAAACACTCACTCAAGCGTATCATCGCCCGCCGGTCGCCCGAGCCGGCATTTTGTTCCATTTCCGCGAACTGGGTGAGGTTTTTTTTCCAATCGAGCGGTGCTTTGTCCTTCGCCGCGCTGGCTGAAGTTGCATTTCTGGAGCGAGACGGATCAGCGCCCGGACCCGAGGAACGGGCGGCAGCGATCTGCTTTTGCAGCGATGCAGTTGCAACTTCCTCAGTGCAAATCGACTGGCGCTGGTAGGTGTTCCAGCCGCCGACCAGAGCGAGCGCAAGGACCGGCGGGATGATTAACGTGATTCTCATAAAGTTCTAATTAGCAGACAAAAGGGTAGCGTGATTTACGAACGAAGTCCGAGACAAGCTACTTGGTCGGGCGGTGTTTTTGGATGTGCTCGAGGGTCGCGTCGCGGTCTGGGCCGGGGGGGAGGGTCATCGCCCACTGGGTGGCGGTGGCGGGATCGAGTGTGGAAACGGTTTGGGCGTAGCTGCGGATGGCAGCGTTTTTGGCGGGGCTGGCGGGGGCTGTGCTTAGCCATTTACCGACGGCTTGGTAGTCGCTGGTGGCCCATCTCTCAACGATGCCGTAGATCGGGCTTTCAGATTTTCCGGCAGGTAAATTCTTACCGATCCATTCGAGCCATTGCCCGGTTTCCTCGGGTTTGATCGAGGAAATCAGGGAACCCGCGACGGTTTCGAGTTCGGCCGGAGTGAGGCTGGCCCGCTTGAACCACTCGGTGGCGGAGGCGAATCCTTCTTCCGCCACTGAGCCGGAGAACCGACCGATCAACTCCTGACGGATCGCATCCCCCGGCGAGGCGGCGAGGTGATCGCGCAGTGCGGAAAGGGTAACCCTCCGACTTTCTGGCGTGTCCGCAGCCTGGGCGATTTGACAAAGCGCTTGCCAGGTGTCGCCAAGGCCAAGCTTGTCCACCAGCTCAAGGGCGAGTTTGGGGTTGTTCGCGCCGATACCGGAAATCATGCTCTCCTTGACTCGATTGGTGACAAAATTTGGAAATTTCTCGGCGTGTTCACGGACCCACCCGAAGGCGGCCATCGGATCTGCTGTGGCCCATTTACTGAGCGAAGACGAGACGAGATTATCTCTCATCCATGGCTTGTCCTTGAGCAGATCAGGTGAGTCTTTCAAAAGCGCCAGTGCCGTCTGCGGCTGGCTGTCGGCCAGTTGGCGAAGTGCTGAAAAGATCACTTCTGCGCGGTATTCCTCCTTCAGATCTTGGGTGCTACGCAGTTCGGCGATGAGGGCCGTCAACTGGGAAGGATCGAGTAATTTCATCCGCTCCGACAGGTCATCTGACCCTAGCGACATGGCATTCGGCGAAGCTTGACTCATCTCTCTCTTGGCCTCCATGTCCTTAAAAAAGGCCACGATTTCAGCGACAAAAACTTTCGGCGTCACCTCCTTGCCGGTGCGCTCGCGCTGGGTGGCTCGGACGGTGGCAGGCTGGTGCGCCGGGTCGAGGGCGATGCCGAGCGCGGCAGCTTCTGCGACAGCCCGAGCGTGGTTTTCGCGAACGACCGTCAACCGTTGGTAATCGTTCCAACTGATACTCGCGCCGATGGCGAGGATCAGCGCGGAGAGGGCGAGTGGGATTTTCATGAGCGGATTTATTGGAACTTTTTCAGGAACTCCTCGCGGCGTTTAGGATCAGAGATTTTCCCAGCGAGGGCGTGGGCTTGGTCTTTGTGGTCCTTGGGGTGAACCCCACCGAGGAATGAGGTGAGAACATCATCGGTGCCACTGTTAGAATTGTAGAGAAGGACCCACTCGGCGGCGGCGGTGAAATCGTGCTGACTACCGTTTAAAATCATGTTAGCGAGGGCCTGGCCGGTGGCACTGTCCGTCGAGGCCGGTGCTTGGGCCGTGGTCCACTCCCGCAGAGTATCGAGATTCTCACGGGTGATTTTTGTCCGTGAGGAAAGCTTTCGGATTCCCCATCTCGCAGCTTCTTCGATGCAGGCGATCCGCTCGGCAGGCGTGGCGGCGATCTGATCCATGTAGCGGGTGATGCTGTCATAGCTGCCGTTCGATATTAATGAGGAAACTTGCTGGGCGATGAGCTTGGCCTGATCTTTCTCTTGGGCGTGGCTACGGACGAGAGTGGCGTAGGCGGATTGGTTCTCGGCACTGAGAAGTTGCTGAGAACTCGCTTCCAAAATCTGGGTCCGCTGGTCCTCGGGTAGGCCATCCATGCGGCGGGCAGCGGCTGCAGGATCGCTGCCGAGGAGGGTCCGAATTAAGCCAGCCTCGGCCTTGATAAAATTCCGACTCTCCCCAGCGAGTGCTTTGCTATCGAACTTGCTAGCAGCGATTTGTTTGTCGAACCAAGCGATGGCCTTGGCCGAGTCCTTTTCCGCCCATGCCTCCAGGGCGGCACAGAGTCCGTGGATCATCCCGCCGCTGTCGTCATGGAGGCGGTCGGCATAGCAGGTGAGGCCGAGTTCGAGGTCCTTCCCCACCAGCGAGCCGATGAGCCAGTAATCGAGCCTTTCCCGAGCTTCTTTCGGGAAATCGAGCGCACGGATTTCGCTGAGTGCGGCGACGAGTTCGTCCTTGTTCATCGACATGATGCGCTGGTTTAGGAGGTCCAGCGCTCGCATATCGCTCGTTTGATTCACTGTCGCGAGCTGGGCGGCGACTTTTTTCCAATCCAGCGGCTCAGCGTTCTTCGCTCCACTGGCTGGGGAAGCGGGTGGGGTGTCCGAAGGTGGATGATCCGCGCTTGTCGAGCGAGCGCTGGCGACTTGCTTCTTTAGTGATGCCGTCGCGCCCTCGAAACTGGAAATCGACTGCCGCTGATAGACGACCCACCCACCCACTAGAACCAGCACGATTCCGGGTAGAACATAAGCGGTGACTTTCATCACGCAGTCGTTAGCAGGTCGATCCTTGCTGTCAAATTGGAAACCAACGCTTGGCAGGAAGGTGGCTGGCGCGTCTTGCCCAATCCTGTCATCTTAAGATTTCCAAACCGCGAATGAACGCGA
>JANPAU010000435.1:0-7449 GCA_031430055.1 Akkermansiaceae bacterium
CCACCGACGGCCTCGGTGCCCGCCACATCGTCCACGACGACAAGTCCCCGATCCGCAACTTCATCCAAGGAATCGTGGACTGAAAAGACACAAGAACGCTTCGCTCCAAGACCCAAGAATCAAGATGAAGAATTCACTCACTCAAATTCCAGGCAAACACCACACACGAGGCCCTCTTGTCTTGAGTCTTGCATCTTGCTGTCTTGAATCTCCTTAGTATGCGTATCGCCCAAGTCATCGGTCGAGTGACCCTGAGTATCCAAGATCCCTCCTTTAAAGGCGGGCGCTGGCTCATCGTCAATCCGCTGGATGCCGAGCAATTCAACGACGCGTGCAAAAAAGCACCTGCTCTCACTGGCCAGTCCAGCCTTGTCGCCTATGACAATATGGGTGCCGGAGACGGCGATATCGTCGGCATCGTCGAGGGTGCCGAAGCCACCGCTCCCTTTGATTTTCCCATTCCCATCGACGCCATCACCGTCGCCATTTTCGACTCACTTTCCTACGAACCCCCACTTTTTGATTCCTAACCGCTGAACCACATGAGTAACAAAGTCTTTACTGCCGCTGATATCGAAGCCCACCTGAAATCTGGTAAAACTGCTGCGGATCTTCCAAAGGGTTCTATTCTAACTCCATCCGCCAAGGACGTGCTCCGTGATGGCATCGGCCCGGTCCGTGCTGGCGGTCAGACTGGCAGTTCTGCCGCGCCTGCAGTGTATGCTGAGCCGATCCTTCCCGATTACGAATTCAAGTGGACTCCCGGCAAGGATCCGAAGACACCTGCTGAAATTCACGCCTTTTTCCACTCCGCACCCATCGTGGAACTCAAGCAGCGCATGGTCGAAATCGGCAAGCGCATGTGGGATCGCGAATATACGGACGGCAATGGCGGAAATCTCACCATCCGTGTGGGCGATAATCTGGTGCTCTGCACGCCTACTCTCGTTTCCAAGGGCTTCATGACACTTGAGCAAATGTGTCTCGTCGACATGGAAGGTGTGCAGCTTGCTGGCAAATACAAGCGCACCTCCGAGTGCATGACCCACTTGGCTATTATGAAGCGTCAGCCGAAAGCCAAAGCTTGCTGCCACGCCCACCCACCGCACGGCACGGCTTTTGCCGTTGCTGGAGTCCAGCCACCGACTTGCATGATCCCTGAAGCTGAAGTTTTCCTCGGTCAAATCGGACTATCCCAATATCAAACCCCCGGCACTCCTGCGAATGCCGTTGCCGTCGGCGATGCTGCCGTGGATCACATGGCTGTGCTCATGGTGAATCATGGCGTTATCACCTGGGGCAAGGACATCGAAGATTCCTATTGGAAAATGGAGAACGTCGAATCTTACTGCAAAACAATTTGGGTCGCCTCGCAGCTCAATGGCGGCAAGCTTCTCACCATCACCGGTGGGCAAGCCAAGGAACTCATCGCCTTGCGCAAAGTGCTCGGCATGGAAGACAAGCGCGCTAACTGGCAGGAATGCCAACTCTGCGACAACGCCGAATTCAGCCCCGGCACCGTCTGCCAGATTCCAGACAAGGCCGCCCCGGCAGCGGGTGCCAAGCTCGATCCGGAAGCGGAAAAACTCGTGCAAATGCTCACCGAGCAAATTCTAGCAGCGGTCAAATAAGCAACAACTTCACCATTGTTTATGAAAACTCCCATCACTGTTTCCATCACCGGCGCGGCTGGCCAGATCGGCTACGCCTTGTTATTTCGCATTGCTTCCGGCTTTGTCTTCGGCCCGGACCAGCCGGTCAATCTTCGCCTGATAGAAATCGAACCCGGCATGGCCGCGCTCCAAGGCGTGATCATGGAACTCGATGACTGCGCGTTTCCGCTGCTCAATGAAGTCGTCGGCACCTCGGATCTCAACGAGGGTTTCAAGGGCACCAACTGGGCGTTGCTCGTCGGCTCGGTGCCGCGCAAGGCCGGGATGGAACGCGCGGATCTGCTAGGGATCAACGGTAAGATTTTCACCGGCCAAGGCAAGGCCATCGCCCGCAATGCCGCCAAGGACGTCCGGGTGTTAGTTGTTGGAAATCCCTGCAACACCAACGCCCTCATCGCCATGAACAATGCGGAGGGCGTGCCGAAGGAGCGCTTCTTTGCGATGACCCGCCTCGACGAAAATCGGGCCAAAAGTCAGCTCGCCAAGAAGGCCAGCGTCCATCCATCCAAGGTCACCAATCTCTGCATCTGGGGCAATCATTCCACCACTCAGTATCCAGATTTCACCAATGCCAAGATCAACGGTCGTCCTGTCACTGACGTGATTTCCCACGTCGCTTGGCTCAAGGGCGACTTCATCAGCACCGTGCAACAGCGTGGCGCGGCGATCATCAAAGCCCGCGGCGCATCCTCCGCAGCCTCAGCCGCGAATGCTGCGCTCGATACGGTGAAAAGTCTAATCACTCCGACTCCGGCCGGCGACTGGCATTCTGTCGCAGTCTGCTCGGACGGTTCCTATGGCATTGAAAAAGGCCTGATGGCTTCCATGCCCATTCGCACGCTTGCAAATGGCAAATGGGAAGTCGTGCAAGGACTCCCCATCGATGCCTTCAGCCAAGAAAAAATTGATCTTACCATCAACGAACTCAAGGAAGAGCGTGATGCGGTGAAGCACCTGCTTCCCCGCTGATTGATCGTAAGGCTCCGTTACTCGCCGGACTTCGGGTCAAGTCTCCCACTAACATTCCACGGGCATGCTTACGAGATCGTCACTTTTCCGCCCCATCCGCTTTTTGCAGTTAAGTTCTTTGCGGCAGCGCCGATGGAGACGCCGTTCGCGCAGTTGCACTCGCCTTCGGCTTTGAGTGCATTGATGAGGTTCGAGAGTGACTTCATTGCTTGGCGGGGCACGCTTTCATAAGTGCGCGATCCGATGTGCGGAGTGATCACGCAGTTTGGCGCGGTGAGTAAGGGGTGGTCGCGGCGTGGCGGTTCTTCGTCTAGCACATCGGTGCCGTAGCCACCGACTTTGCCGCTTTTGAGGGCTTCTACCATGTCTGCGGTTTCCACGATTTCCCCGCGGGCGCAGTTGAGAATGACCACGCCATCCTTCATCTCGGCGATTTTTTCTGTCCGAATCATACCGCGAGTTTCGTCGGTGAGGTTGCAGTGGAGGGAAACGACGTCGGCTTGTTTCAGGACTTCGTCCATAGTAGCACAGCGCTTCACGCCGAACTCGGCGGCGAATTTCTCATCCCAATACGGGTCGAATGCGATGATCGGCATGCCGAAGGCCTTCGCCCGGATGGCCACTTCCTTGCCGATGCGTCCAAGGCCGATGATACCCATCGTCTTGTCGAAAATCTCGTGGCCTGTGATCCGCAACCATTCTCCCTGCCGTGCGGCGGCGGCAGTGGTGACGATGTGCTTGGTGATCCCGATGAGAAGGCCGAAGGTGTGTTCGGCGACGGTCGTGTGGTTCACGCCGGGTGTGAAAAGAACCGGGATATTGAACTCCTTGGTGGCTGGAATATCGATCTTGTCGAGGCCGATGCCGTATTTGGAAATGATCTTTAGGCGTGGTAGGGATTTCTCGATCACGGCCCGAGTAATCGCGTCATCGCCGCAGAGGAAAGCATCGAAATCTCCAGCCAATTCCAACATGCGAGATTCCGGAAGTGGGCCACGTTCACGGACGATTTCCCAGCCTTGGGATTCCATCAGTGCGTGGTGCGGGCCGGGCGTGTCCTGGTACGAGCAAGTGGTGAGTAGAATGCGCATGAGATAGGTGGTGCTGAATTACTGTGATTCCAATGGATCCGCCGCAGGATGCAATCGGTAACTTGTAAAATGTTTGTAGGTCCGGCGATTCTTTTAGGATTCGGTGGATTTATCCTTCAGAAGAATCGCTTGATACTTGGCAGAATTCATCTGTTACGCCGGTTGGACATTGCACCAGCCATTGTTCCAAGAGACGCTGAGATTGACTTGATAGAGCTTGCTCAGCAGGGCGGAAGTCAAAATCGCTGGCTTCATTCCATCGGCGAAAACTCGTCCGTTTTGTAAAAGCACGATTCTCGAAATTTCTGGAGGAATCTCGCCGGGATGGTGAGTGACGAGCACCAAGTCCCGGCCATTTTCCAGAAGAGTGCGAAGGGTCCCAGTGAGCTGAAGTGCCGCTGCGAAGTCCAAGGCGGTGGAAGGTTCGTCTAGCACTAACACCTCGGGCTCGTGGACGAGGGCGCGGGCGATGAGGATTCGCCTCCGCTCGCCGGAAGATAGTGCGCCGAAATTACGATCTGCCAGATGGGTGACTCCCAAGAGGTGCATGGCGTGGTGGGCTCGGTCCTTGTCTGCCTGGGAGAAGCGCATTTCTCGGGTCATACCATAGGCACCGCGCAGGGAGGAGAGCACGGCATCTCGGGTGATTTCTAGCGGGTGGAAGCGCTCGACTTCCTCGGGCATCACGACGCCGATGCGGTGGCGAAGTTCTTCCAAGCACCAGAGATCCTCGCCGAAGAGGCGGCAGAAGGAATTCGGGTCTGCCTCAGGCCGGACTTCTCCGGTGATGAGTTTTAAAAACGAACTCTTGCCTGCTCCGTTAGGCCCGAGGATGGCTACGCTTTCGCCGTGGATCAGGCTGAGTGAGAAGTCTTGCAAGGCGAGTGTGTCACCTCGCCAGACTTTGGCATTGGCGATTTCGATGATCGGGCTGGGATTGGCAGTCACCTCGGACTCGAAAGAGGGTTATTTGAAAATCGCCAGGATCGCCCGGTGATCGGAGGCTTTATCCCAGTCGGCATCGTCAATGATTTTGGCAGCTTGGAAATCAACCTCATCTTTTAGAGCGGGACTCACCATGACATAGTCGATGCGTGAGTAGATGTCGTGCAGTGCCCAATGGTGTGTCCATGCTTGTTTGCGCGAGTCCTTCGCCGGGATGGCGGTTAGGTAGGTGGGGTCGTTGTAGTTGCCAGTGATCGCCTTGATCGCGGGTGTGGCGCGGGTGTCATTGAAATCGCCGTAAACAACAAGCCGGGCGTCGGCATGATTCGTAAAAATCGTATTGATATGTTTCCTCAGAAGGCGGGCTTCGTTGAGACGGATCGCTTCTTGATCGCCCTGTTCGCTGTCGCGCTTGGATTTGAGATGCACGCCGAGAAAGCGGTAGTTCTTGCCGCGGATCTGGACGGTGGCATCAAGGATGCCACGATTGATGGCGAAGGTTTGACCGGCGAGTTGATACTCGGATTCGGCAGGCTTCGCGGTGGAGGTGATGGGGAGCCGGGACAGGAGTCCAAGGTGGCGGGTGGGGTCCGAGCCACCGGTGTAGTGAGAGTGGGGGAGATCGAGGCCGGCGGCTTTGAGATCGACTTGGATTTCTGCGAGATCGGTGGCTTCGCCGATTTCACAAAGGCCGATGACGTCCGGGGCGTGGCGGGCGAGGAGGCTCACGACGGCTGCCTTTTCGGTCTCCGGCTTGGGAGCGTCTTTGAGGTTTTTCCGGTCGACGTAGCGGTCCATGGTCAGCCAGTTTTCCACGTTGTAAGCGATGAAGCGAAGTCCTTCGGACGAGACGGCTTCTGTTGGTAGCGTGACTGTTTCCGAAGACTTTGGAATCTCTACTGCGGGCGCAACCTCCACTTTGACGGGTGCGTGAGGTGCTGGTGGGAGCACCGGCGCTGGGACGGTGGTGCTTGCTGGTGTGTCCCAATCTGGAGTGCTGGATTTTTTACCGCAGGAGGAACCTGATAGCAGCGAAAACAGACAGAAAAATGCCCCAAGAATCCTTGGGGCATGATTTCTGCACGAAGCAGCCAATGCGCGAAGTCCCATGAGGATCAGGATTCGCGAGGTTCCTTGCCTGGGACTTCTTTCACGCGGGTTTCAGTCTCGGAGCGGGTAATCTCGTGTTCAAAGTCATCCCGAGCTTTTTTGAATTCTCCCATGCTTTTACCGATCCCGCGGGCGAGTTCAGGTAATTTCTTCGCTCCGAAGAGCAACAGGATCACGACGAAAATCATGATCATTTCTGGCATTCCAATAGGTCCCATAGTGGTAGTGGTGTTGTTGGGGGAAACGTTAAGGTTCCTTTTCTACGCTTGCAATGGGTATTACAGGAAAAGACCGGCGGACTTTTCGGTGGATGTCTCAATGACAAACCGGGCAGGTATTCAGCGAAGTGAAAAAATCATGGCCCTTGTTGTCCACAAGGATGAATGCGGGGAAATTCTCCACCGTGATTTTCCAAACCGCCTCCATCCCGAGCTCGGGAAATGCGACGACTTCCTGCGAGCGGATGTGCTCTTGTGCAAGCAATGCAGCGGGGCCGCCGGCCGATCCGAGGTAGAATCCGCCGTGCTTTTGGCAGGCATCGGTGACTTGTTTGGAGCGGTTTCCCTTGGCGAGCATCACCATTGAGCCGCCGTGGGATTGGAATAAATCGACGTAACCATCCATCCGTCCGGCGGTGGTGGGGCCGAAGGAGCCGGATGGCAAACCTGCCGGAGTCTTTGCGGGACCAGCGTAATAGACTGGGTATTTCTTGAAATATTCGGGAAGCTCGCCGGTCTCGTCGAGCATCTCCTTGAGCTTCGCATGGGCGATGTCGCGGGCGACGATGATGGTTCCAGTGAGAGCGAGGGCGGTGGTGACGGGGTATTTGGAAAGGGTTTTCAAAGTCTCTTCCATGCCGAGATCGAGATCGATGGGGACACCTTTGAATTTCCAACCCCGATATTTTTCCGGGATAAATCGACCGGGATTTTTTTCAAGTTTCTCCAGAAAAATTCCGTCTTTGGTAATCTTCGCTTTGGCTTGGCGATCTGCGGAGCAAGAAACACCGATGCCGACCGGGCACGAGGCACCGTGGCGTGGCAGGCGGATCACTCGCACATCGAGAGCGAAATACTTGCCGCCAAACTGCGCGCCGATACCGATTTCTCTGGCGATTTCGAGTAACTCTTTCTCTAACTCAAGGTCGCGAAATGCTTGGCCATGTTCGTTGCCGGAAGTAGGCAAAGCGTCGTAATAGCGGGTAGATGCCATTTTCACCGTCTTCAAGCAGGTCTCCGCCGAGGTGCCGCCGATGACGAAGGCGAGATGATAGGGTGGACAGGCGGCAGTGCCGAGTGAGGCCATTTTCTCTCGACAGAATTCCTTGAGGCGCTTGGGGTTGAGCAGAGCTTTGGTTTCTTGATAGAGAAATGTTTTGTTCGCCGAGCCGCCGCCCTTGCTGACGAAGAGGAATTTGTAGGCGTCGCCCTCGGTGGCGTAGAGGTCGATCTGCGCGGGGAGATTGGTCTTGGTATTGACCTCTTCATACATCGTGAGCGGGGCAGTCTGCGAGTAGCGCAGATTCTCCTGGATGTAGGTCTGGTAGATTCCAAGCGAGAGGAACTCAGCATCGTCGCAACCGGTCCAAACTTGCTGGCCTTTTTTCCCAATGATGGTGGCAGTGCCGGTGTCTTGGCAAAATGGTAAAATACCGTGGGCGG
>JANPAU010000436.1:0-3485 GCA_031430055.1 Akkermansiaceae bacterium
CTCGTCCCACTCCGCCTTGCCGAGCTTAGCGGTCTTCACAAGCGACTTTGTCTTGGAGTGTGACAGGCTGCTCGAGTGCCTTTCCATTCCCCATCAAGCGATCCCGCCCACCGATGTGCGAAGGACGAGGCGAAATTTCCCCGAATGGGGATCGATTTCCAGGGTGTCCACCGGATCGATTTGAAACTTCACGTTGCTCATCTCTTTCTCGGCGAGGATGGCGCTGAGCTTTTTTCGGATTTGCTCAAGCGTGGTCCACTGCTCGTCCGGAGTCAGGGAAGCATCCAATCGAGCGCGAAAACGGAACGAGGTATCGCTCTCCAAAACGATCTGCCACCCATTCAGCCCGCTCACGATGAACTCGACGATGACGATGGGATGAATAAAATCTTCCCGCCCGTGAGAGTTCGTAAATCGGAGTGTATCTTCATTTCGCCCCACGATTTCCTTCACTCGGGTAAATGGATACTTGTTCGTCAGGCCGGGCTCAGGAACTAAAATGTCGTCCATGCGATAACGGATCAACGGCATCGTTTCATTGAACAAATTCGTGACGCACGTGTGATCCTCGTTGAGCTCGAAAATCAGATCATCCTCCATCAAGAACATGCCCTCGCAGCCAGGGAGCGTCATCGCCATGTGCAAATGCTCGCTCGAGGCGTAATCGTTAAACACCCGGACTTTGAAAACCCGCTCAAGATAGGCTTTCACCTCCGGCAAGAGAGGCTCCCCGCCACTCCCCAGTTGCGTCGGCTTGATGTGCAGCTCCCCGCGCTCCTGTGCTTCAGCTAACACTTTAAGCATCGTCGCATAACCGCAAAGCATCTTGGGTTGAAAACGATTTAATCCCTCAATGATTTGCGACAGCGGCTGCCCAACGTCGAGCGCACGGACGTTATAAAAAAACCAATTACTACCCTCGTTGCCCGTGAGCATCAGACTGGCACCCGCAAAATGGCCACGAGTCGCCGCGATAAATGCCGTCCGCCGCCGCCAGCGCAGGGGCGAGACCCGCACCACGTGCACCGATCCCTTGATCCACGCCGCATGAGAAAAAACGAAGTAACCCACCGTCCCCGACGTGCCCGAAGTATGCACAACATGAAAGCGCCCCTCAAACATCTCTGCTGGATCCGTCGAGCTGGCCAGAAATTCAGTGATCCGCGCACGCGTGATGCGCCGATCCGTCACGAGCTCGTCAAAATGTTGGATCACCTCCAATTTGGTGAGAACCGGAAAATCAGTCGGCACACATCGCGCAGGATTGATTTCCCTCTCCTCAATAAGCGCCCGGTAGTAGGGCGAGTGGCGCTGGGCGTAAGTGACGAGCCGCCGGAACTTCCTCAATTGCGCCGCTTCGAGCTGTTCCCGCGACATCCGTGTATTGCAATGCTGATCCCACAGCGCCTTGATCCATCGATAAGATTCCAGAGGAGAAATGAGCTTCATCGATGATGGTTACGAGGCGTTTGAAAGGGGCGATTGCGGTTGATCGAAAATCCGGGTAAGTCTTAGCAGCATCACCCTCCCTGTGAGTATCTTGCTTCCGTGGAATTCCTACTGACCAGATCTAACGATAGCGGTTCGACTCGTCGCACCCCGCCGCCGCAGGACCACGAGTGATTTCCCGTAAGTCACTCGGAGATCATTTTGGGATCAGGATGTTCGTTTTGCTCAGATTTCATTCATCCCATTCTTTTCGTTCACGATCTTCCAGCGAAAATAATCTGAACCGAAGTTCTTGACAGAGTCTGGTAAAGTCGGCTTCCTGTCGCCCCGCGCTAAAACGCAAGGCACCCGTAGATCAATTGGATAGATCGTCTGACTACGAATCAGAAGGTTAGGGGTTCGAGTCCCTTCGGGTGTACCACTCTCAAAACCCTGCAACCCAAAAGGTTGCGGGGTTTTTTGTGGCCGTTTCCACGCTTCACGCAAAGCTGAGGGGAATCCGTTTCTCCTCACTTTCCAAGCGGCCGCGGGCATCCTCGCGGCGATCTTTCAGAAACAGGAGAATTGACTTACGGAGCGAAAGGCGAGTCCATCCCTCACATTCATCACTGGTAAAAAGTCACCGGTTCCATAGCCTCCCGTCCATGCACCCACACTCCCAACTCGCCGTCATTGGCGGCGGCCCGGCGGGTCTCCGCGCGGCAGAAGTGGCGGCCAGCGCCGGACTGGAAGTGACGCTCTACGACGGCAAGTCCTCGGTCGGCCGAAAGTTCCTCGTCGCCGGAAAGGGCGGACTCAACCTCACGCACGGCGAGTCGCTCGACCGCTTCACCACCCGCTACTCCAGCCCCAGCCAGCCTGCGGAAATCTGGGAAAACCTCATCGCCGACTTCGATCCCACCGCCCTTCGCACATGGGCTTCCGGTCTCGGAGTGGAAACCTTCCAAGCCACCAGCGGCCGGGTTTATCCGAGGGCGCTCAAGGCCGCCCCGCTCCTTCGCCGCTGGATCGAGCGATTGCGCGGGCTGGGCGTCCGCTTCGAGATGAACCACCGTCTGGTTTCATTGGAACCCGGCAAATTCAGCTTCACAAATGGCCACACCGCCACCGCCGATGCCGTCATCCTCGCGCTCGGCGGCGGCTCGTGGGCGAAGACGGGCTCCGACGGCGCATGGACCTCCATTTTTGAAAACCTCGGCATCGCCCATCACCCGCTCGCCGCCGCCAATTGCGGCTGGGAACACGAATGGCCGCTGGAAATTCTCGCTGCCGCCGAGGGGAAACCGCTGAAAAACATCCAAGTCCGCGCCGGGGAAATCACCGCGATCGGCGAGCTGATGGTCACCCGCTACGGTCTCGAAGGCGGCACGATCTATCAACTTGGTGCCGCGCTCCGTGCAATGCCAGAGCCCGTGATCGCCATCGATTTCAAACCCACCTTCACCCACGAGCAACTCGTCGCGAAAATGGAATCCGTGCGCCGTGATTTTCTCACGGAAGCCCGCACCCGCTGGAAAATCAGCGAACCTGTGCACGCCATCCTCTCGCAGCACACTTGGTCAGACGCGGCTTCCCTCGCCCGCGAGGTGAAAAACTGCGTCATCCCGCTCACCCGCCCGCGCCCGCTCGACGAAGCGATCTCCTCCGCCGGCGGCGTCTGTTGGAGTGAAATCGATGACACGCTGATGCTAAAAAAACTCCCTGGCATTTTCCTCGCTGGAGAAATGATCGACTGGGAAGCCCCCACCGGTGGCTACCTCCTGCAAGGCTGCTTCGCCACCGGCACGCGAGCGGCAAAGTCGGCGGTGGAGTGGCTCAGATAAACCAAATAATCGAAGGTAAAAATCCAGAGCTTCAAGTAGATTTCTCTACTACTTCGATCCATTTTAAAATTTGCAAATCTCCAGCCAGCCGAGAAACCAGCGGATTGCCTCCGCCCACTGGTTGAGCTGCCATCCCGGACGTTCCTTCGCCGTCGCCACCTCCTTCCACCATCTGCGGGCAGAATCCCGGCCCGCAGGAAGACTCCTCTTCTG
>JANPAU010000437.1:0-3482 GCA_031430055.1 Akkermansiaceae bacterium
CATATTGACGCCGAGAAGAAACAGCAATCCGACACCCCAGAATGAAGAAAAGCGAATCGGGTCCCCGGGAGTGATTAGCTCCCGGGTCCCACACCACCCTGCGTACGGCTCCGTACAGGGCGGTTCCAATCAGACTCGGGCCTTTGCCCCATGGTGAAGAACGACCCAGACGGCTCTAATGTCCGGCACTCCTTGTTCCTCTAACCAACGATTGTTCAGCGCAGTTCGCACAATCTCATTCTGGCTCATCCGCCAATAGCCTTTGCGGCTCCGCGTCGCCATGTGCACCTTGTCGGGATCTGCTCCCAATGCTAACAAGTGGCGGCGACGCGTGCGTGGCTGCTTCCACTGCTTCCAATAATACAACCTCACCCGCCGCCTGACCCATTGCGACAACTTCAGAACCTCCGTGTAGGTGGAACTGAGCCTGTAGTAGTTGAGCCATCCTCGGATGTATAAGTTCAGCTCGCCAATGACGGTCTGTACGTTATGTCCTCGGTTGCGTCGGGTGATTTCACGAACCCGCTCCTTGAAGCGGTAAATAGGGTCATTGCTCACGGATCAACATAGATTCGAGACCGAGGAGTTTGGCTGTTATGGAATTGTTTGCCCTTCTTGCCGAGACTAAACTGTTACCATATACGCGCTCGACCTATTCCAAAATCTTCTAACCGGCACCGCCGCACAAGCCCAGGCGGCTCTTTTCAGCAATTCCTCCTGACCTGAAAACGGCGGTTTAACTGTTACCATATACTGAATACATTCACGTCCTCTAATCATATCAAGGATGTTCAGTCCGGTTCAGCCACAAGTGCCGAAGTTTGATCGCGGGTGCTGGCTGGGCGGTTTCCAGATAATCGAAAACTCGATTGTGCTGCGTGATGTGGACCTTCTCAGCATAGGAAACATCGGGCGAGCGCCGGCAGGGTATTGGCATCCGCGTGACCTTGAATTCATCTTTACGAGCTTCGAGTGTCTCGATCAGTTTCGGGATGATCGTGTAGCCAGGACTTGAATAACCGACCATCAAAGCGCTGGTCATTGCCCAAGCGTAATCGCCACGAATAAACCGGGCGATGCCTTTAGCTCCATAGTGAACGCCCACAGTGTGGTTCGCATCCACGGGCTTGCACTCGATGAAAAGCCAGTCCTGCGTTCTCAAAGACACCTCACGACGCCCTCTAATCGTTACTAGCATGTCTGGCATTAAATCAGGCTTGCTGCCATCGAAGTTTGGGAGCTTCGACTCACGTGTGCCTATCGTGAACCGCAAATCATCAAATCCATCCACAATGCTTTTGTCGAAGACCTCGTCATAGATCACCTTATAAAGCTGTAGTAAATAGGGTCATTGCTCTCGATTTAACATAAATATGAAATGGAGAGAGCTGACCCGATAGACAAGTCTCCAGCCACCAACCGGTCCTGTGGGTTCACCACGCCCAGGCCATTCCCGCCGATCGGCGCGGAGTTTTTTCGTGGTGGGCGGCGAGCCGTGAGGCGGTGAAGCAAAGATGGAACCGGGGGCGGGCGGGAACTGCTGTTCAGCGACGATCTTCTTGCGTTTGATAGAGCCACAGCGATTGGTTTTTTTTGAAATGCGACACCTGACCTGATTTACGAAGAATCTCCGTTCTTGTGCATGGCTAAAGTTTATCGAAACTCCGCCAGCCAGCGGGGCGGTTCCACTGAATACGCCTCTGTTTCCTGTTTCGTCTTAGTTCTTCCATGAAAAACCCACTTATGATGCGCGCTCGCTCACCGATGACTGATTCCAACCGTTTTCCAATCCAGCCCTCAAAACCGTGGCTCGCCGCGAGTGGCGTCGCCGTGATTGCCCTGATGAACTCGTCGCTGGCGGCAGATACCGACCAACCGCGGAGCGCCTACCCATCTTACTTTACCCGGCCTGGTGCCGAGGGAAAAGACTACAATACTTGGCTCGGCGCGAAAACAGCGGACATCGGCGAGACCAAGGTCAAGCCGGAGCGCTTGCCCTCCCGAGTGGATAATTCAAAGCGACCGCAATATCCGCCGACTTATGAGCAAAAATGGGGCACCTGTGGCCAGCACGCCGCCATTGCCTCCGTTTTCACTTATGAAATGAATGTCCTACGGGGAACCAGTGCCGACACGGATGCCACCCGATTTCCTGCCTACTTCTCGTGGAACATGGCAAACGGTGCACAAGATGCTGGTTCTGAGGCCTACCATGGTTGGGAAGTCGCCAAACGGGTTGGCATCCCTACCTCGCAGTCCTATGGCGGTAAGCCTCCGGAAAAACTCGGCGTTTGGCCGAATGGCTATCAAATCTGGCGCGAAGCCATGGAATACCGGGTGGCCGGCTACCGCTACACGCCGGTGGTCACCGTCGCCCAGCTCAACGAAGCCCGGGGCTGGCTTTTTGACCGGAATTGTGCTGTTGCCGACAAAAATGCCATCGGTGGAATCTTCGCGATGGACGGGCGGATGGGCGACCTCACCAAGGTCACGATGACCATTCCAAAGGGCGAGTATGCAGAGGGCGAAGAAATCTGGACCCGCTGGTGCCCCGAAGGATTCGGCCACGGCCTGACTTGCGTGGGCTACGACGATCAAGTGGGCTACGACCTGAATGGAGATGGTAAAATCACCAACGACGTCGACCGCAACAAGGATGGGAAAATCGACCTCGCGGACTGGGAGCGCGGTTGTTACATCGTCGTGAATTCTTGGGGACCCAAGTGGTCAGGCGATGGGGCCATCTATTTACCCTACAGCGCGATGGTGGATGCTGACTGGGAGCGAGGGAACTACCTCGGACGCGTCGAAGTCGCCCAGCAAATCCCGCGGATGACACTCCGGATCAAGCTTGCTTGCAGTGACCGCAGCGATTTACGGGTGAGCATCGGGATGGCCAAGGACCCGAACGCGGCGACTCCTTCAAGCGAAATTGCCCCCGAGGTGCTGAATGGCTGGCCGTTGTTCGGTGGCTTAAGTGGCGGCCGCGTGCCGATGGTCGGCCCGGGCGAAGCGGCACCGATCGAGCTCGGGATCGACCTAACTGCGTTGGCGGTGAAGTGCGGCAGAACTGCTGGAGTGGATCGGCAGATTTTCCTTAAGCTCGGCTTGGCGAAAGACAGTAAAGCCGAAGGAAAACTCTACGATTGCGCAGTGCGCCACTACGATGCCCAAGGAAAGTTCGTCCGCGAGACGAAGCTGGCGCAGCATGAAGGTGTGATCAGCGCCGCAGAGTTAAAAATCAAGGGCGTGCTAAATTAGTCTGTTTTCGGTTCAAAGCAGGATCACTGGTGGTCTGGATCGTGGCGCTCGAAGCCTGCGGTCCAGACCACTTTGCTTTTGAGGCAGTTACTTACTGTGATCTTGGATGTGCTTGAGCGTGGCATCGCGATCGGGGCCGGGCGGCAGGGTCATGGCCCATTGGGTGGCGGTGGCGGGATCGAGTTTGGATACAGTCTCGGCGTAGCTGCGGACGGCGGCCT
>JANPAU010000438.1:0-4610 GCA_031430055.1 Akkermansiaceae bacterium
GGCCTAGGCACCCGCCTCTCTGAGGAAACATCCCTCCGCCCTAAGCCGATGGTTGAAATCGGCGGACGCCCCATTCTTTGGCATATCCTCAAGATCTATAGCAGCCACGGCATCAATGACTTTATCATTTGCGCGGGTTACAAGGGCTATGTCATCAAGGAATACTTCGCCAATTATTTTCTTCACATGTCGGATGTCACTTTCGACATGAGTCAGAACACCATGGAGGTGCATCATAAAAAAGCGGAGCCATGGCGGGTCACCATCGTGGACACTGGCGACGAAACGATGACCGGTGGCCGCATCAAGCGTGTCGCCAAATACATCGACAGCCCATTCTGCTGCACCTATGGCGATGGCGTAGGAAACGTGGATATTTCCTCACTCATCGCATTTCACCAAAAAAGCGGCCGCCTAGCCACTCTCACCGGCGTCCAGCCTCCGGGTCGTTTCGGAGCCATTCAGTTTGAGGATGATCGAGTCCTTTCCTTTCAAGAAAAACCGCAAGGCGACGGCTCATGGATCAATGGCGGATTCTTCGTCCTCGACCCCGCAGTCATCGACTACATCGAGGATGACGCCAGCATTTGGGAACGCCAACCCATGGAGAGACTCGCCTCAGAGAAACAGCTCGGCATTTTCCGCCACCACGGATTCTGGCGACCCATGGATACCCTGCGCGACAAGATCGAACTCGAAAACCTCTGGGACTCCCAAAAGGCTCCTTGGAAAACCTGGTAGGAAGGAGGAAGATGAATTGAGTTTCAGAGACCGGATGATCGGAGAACCGAACAAACAGATGAAAATCAATTCGTGGCGCGAACTAGAGGCCTATCAAAACGCCTTCACATTGCAGCAGGCCATCTTCCATTCATCAAAAAATTGGCCTAAGTGCGAAACCTATTCGTTGATAGATCAGATCCGTCGTTCATCCCGCTCTGTGGGAGCAAATATTACCGAGGCATGGTCAAAGAGACGCTACCCCGCACACTTTGTTTCCAAACTCACTGACGCCGACGGAGAATTGCAGGAAACTCTGCACTGGCTGGCAACTGCGCGGGCTTGTGACTATATCATTACGGAGATGGCCACCGAACTGGAAACACACGCAAACATCATCGGTCGCCAAATTGGCAGCATGATCAACAAGCACGAAACCTTCTGCTACTGAACAACCGCCCGCACTCCGAAACTCCGAAACTCCGAAACTCCGACCATGTTCAACGGCTTCTACCAAAACAAACGCGTCTTCGTCACCGGACACACTGGCTTCAAAGGCTCATGGCTGTGCGAGTGGCTGCTGAGCATTGGCGCGGAAGTCCACGGCTACGCGCTTGATCCGCAACCTCATGAAGTTCTTTTTGATCAGCTAAACCTCTCCTCCCGCCTTGCAACGGATCATCGGGCGGACATCAGAGATCCTGCCGCACTTTTCGCGGCGCTCAAAGCCGCAGACCCACAGGTCGTCCTGCATCTCGCGGCTCAACCGCTTGTCCGCCTCTCATACGACATCCCTGTCGAAACCTTCTCCATCAACGTCATGGGCACCGCTCATCTTTTGGAGGCCGTTAGGAAGAATGCGAAACCCTGCTCCGTGGTCTGTGTCACTACCGACAAGTGTTACCAAAACCGCGAGTGGCTTCACGCCTATCGCGAAGAAGACGCCATGGGTGGCCATGATCCCTACAGCGCCTCCAAAGGAGCTGCGGAAATTGTCATCGCCTCCTACCGCGACTCCTTTTTCTCTCTTCCGCCTTCCGAAAATCCGTCCTCCGAAACTCCAACCATCAGGCTCGCATCCGCGCGTGCTGGAAACGTCATTGGCGGCGGAGATTGGGCCCAAGACCGGATTATCCCAGATTGTTTCCGCGCGCTCCAGCGTGGCGAATCCATCCAAGTTCGGAATAAAATCGCCACCCGCCCTTGGCAGCACGTCCTCGAGCCACTTTCCGGCTACCTCTGGCTCGCCGCAGTGCTGGGAAGAAACGTAGAAAACGAAAAGCAGAAAGTAAAAATTGAAGAACAAGAACCCAGCGCGAAGGCTTCTGCAATTCAACTTTCAGCTTCCAACTCTCAACTTTTCTGCAGCGCCTTCAACTTCGGCCCCAGCCTCACCAGCAACCGCACCGTCGCCGAACTCGTCCAAGAACTCGTCAAGCACACCGGCGGGAAATGGACCGACGCCTCAGATCCACACGCCCTGCACGAAGCTTCCAAGCTCAATCTAGCCACTGACAAAGCCTTCCACCTTCTTGATTGGAAACCCGTCTGGTCCTTCGAGGAGACGGTCGCAATGACGGCTGAGTGGTATCTCGCAGAAACCAGTGGCAAAAGTGCCCTTGCGCACACTCGCCAGCAAATCGAAGCCTACCAACAAGCCGCCGCAACAAAGAACCTCCAGTGGGCACAAAAAGAGCCTTAACGTCGCCTCCCTCAGCCCTTAGCCCTCTCTCGCACCATGCAAACCATCCGAGCCACCATTGAAAACGGAGAGATCCTGCTTCAGGATCCTTTACCCAACACCACCGGGCGGTTCTCCGCCTTGATTGTCATTGATGATGGGGCACCCGCCATTCTTCAATTTCCAGCTACCAAGCTGGGCAAAAAAGATTTTCAAGCGGAAGAAGAATTCGAAGCAATCGGACTCCGTGACTTCTTCGGAGATTCCGTCGATGAGCGAATCAACTGGGAGACCTTTTTTGGCAAAGAACTATGAAACACTATCACACGGGAGATATTGTCCTCTTGGATTTCCCCTACACCAACCAGCAGGGTTCCAAATACCGACCTGCTTTGATCCTAGCAGCTGGCGACTTAGATGGCGATTATTTGGTCGCTTATGTCACTAGCAATTTCGATCTATCCCTGAGCCTCTCTCACTGCATCCCCTTCGATTCTACAGATCTATCCGAGGGCACGATGGCTCAGGCCTCCGCAGTCCGGGTGGACAAGATCATTACAATTTCAGAAAAGTGTATCGGTAAGGGTCCCGTCGCCCGCATCGCATCCACCAAGCTTTCAGAAATCCTCAAGAAGTGGAACTCCCATTCCACTCGCACCTACTCACGCACTTTTCATACCGCGAACCGTCCAGGAAATGATCTCGATCGCGCGCCCTACCTGCCCGGCCAGACCATCCCCTACGCCGCCCGTGTCTTCACCGAAGACGAGGTGGACGCCGCCGTCTCCGCCACTCTCGACTTCTGGCTCACTCTCGGCCCCGAGGGCGAAGCCATGGAAAAGGAACTCGCCGAGTTCATGGGCGTGAAACACTGCCTACTCGTCAATTCTGGCTCCTCGGCGAATCTCGTCGCCTTCTCTGCCCTCACCACTCACAAGCTACCCGCTCACAAGCGCATCCGCCCCGGCGATGAAGTCATCACCGTCGCCGCTGGTTTTCCCACCACCGTCGCCCCCATCATTCAATGCGGCGCAGTGCCCGTCTTCATCGACGCCAAGCCATTCACGAGCAACGCAGATTGCTCATGGCTAGAGGCCGCCTACAGCCCTGGGAAAACGAAAGCCGTGATGATGGCACACGCCCTGGGGAACCCCTTCGAAATCGCAGCCGTTCTCAGATTTTGTAAAAAATACGATCTCTGGCTCGTCGAGGATAATTGTGACGCCTTAGGCTGCACCTACACACTTCCCGTTACCCTCGCCAAGGAAATCGGGCTCGATCACTTGATCAAAATTGCGGAGAAGGGGCTGCATCCCATCATCCGCTTCCATCCCGCAGACGGCGTCCTTTTAATCACCGCCCCCACCGGCTGCTTCGGTGATATCTCGACTCAATCATTCTACCCACCGCACCACCTCACCATGGGAGAAGGTGGCTCTGTGAACATCATCCGCCGCGCCTCCCTCAAGACTTACGCCGAGTCCTTTCGCGACTGGGGCCGCGATTGCTGGTGCCCCTCTGGCAAGGACGATACCTGCGGCAAACGCTTCCAATGGCAGCTCGGAGAACTTCCCGAAGGCTACGATCACAAATACATTTACAGTCACATGGGCTTCAACCTCAAGCCCCTCGACACCCAGGCCGCCATCGGTCGTGTCCAATTGAAGCGGCTCCCCGACTTCATCGAAGCCCGCAAGCAGAACTGGGAACGCCTCCGCTGCGGCCTCCACGGACTCGAACACGTCATCGACTTCGCCCTCCCCACCCACGCCACCGCTTGGCTACCGCCGGGTGAAGAAAATTTGGAAAACAGAAAGCAGAAAGCGGAAATTCAAGCGTCTGATCCAAGCGCTGAGCCCTCTGCATTTCAACTTTCAGCTCTCCCAGTTTCTCAATTTTCTTGGGACGACACGCAGTGCCGGACTGACTGCTCGTGGTTTGGATTCAAGATTACGATCCGTGAAGACGCGCCGTTCACCCGCACGGAACTCGCCAAAGAACTCGATGACAAAAAAATCGGCAACCGCATGCTCTTCGGCGGCAACCTCGTCCGCCAGCCCGCCTTCGTCCAATTGAAGCGTGACAACCCAGAAGCCTTCCGGGTGGTCGATTGCTCAAACTCACAACCGAACTCTCTCCTTCCCGGAGCCGATCGCATCATGAACCGCACCATGTTCCTAGGCACTTACCCTGGACTCACCCCGGAAAT
>JANPAU010000439.1:0-4729 GCA_031430055.1 Akkermansiaceae bacterium
CCAATACATCATGAGCGCATTGCCCATCCCGAAGCCCCCGCCGCTCGATTGGGGGTTCGAGGCGACTTTTTGTTCTTCTTCGAGAGAGGCTTCGACTTTTTTCAAAGCGGCGGGCGATGGCCGACTCGCGGCGATGCTCTCCGCCACCGGTTCATCTTGCCAGACTCCATTGACGAAATAGCGGCCATCTTGTGAGTAACCATAAGGGTGTTCATAAAAATCATGTGCCCCGGCGTGGTAATAGCCGACGCGTGGGATCTTGAAATTATTCGTGACCTCGCCCTCCATGAGTTTGGCTTTTTCACCGTCGAGTTTCTCAATCTGCACTTGGGTCTCGGCCATTTCCACGTCCTGATCGGTGGCGACATGGCGGACGCCGCTGTCACAACTGGCGAGACCGCCTGCCAAGATGCATGCGGTGGACCAGCGAAGAATCCCGCCGGGGCGGAGAGTGGTGAGGAAACTGCGTTTTTTCATAGACGAGCCGGACCATAGGAAGTGCTAGGAAGAGCGTCAACTTGATCATCGTTCCAAAAATAGCCTTTGTTTCAACTATGGGTTGGGCATGACTCGGCACGGAGGTTGACTTGACCTGTGGAAATTCCGAGTGCAGTCTCCGCCGCGTTATGAAATGTTTCAAATCAACCTTCGTTAACTATTTGCCGATTTTGGGATTGGCGGCGATGACATTGAGCTCGTGTATCTCGTCGGGGCCTGCCAGCTCGAATTACTTGACCGGTCTGGGCGGAACAGTTCACCAACAGACATCGGGAGGAACCTCACACCCAGCTCCGGCGATTCCGGACGATGTCTCTTACTGGGATGGAGGCGGCGCGAACGGCAGCCCGCTGATCAAAATCAACCGAGTCCAGCAAAAAGCATTCTTCTACAAGGGCGGCACTTTGGTCGGTGTTTCGCGGATTTCCAGCGGCAGCGAGGACCACGGAACCCCTGCGGGGAAATATAAAATCACCCAGAAGAACAAAGACCACGTTTCCTCAGTCTACGGCGTCTTTAAGAATAAAGAGACCGGAATGACTACGAATGACAATGTGGACATTCGCGTGGATAAGATTCCTCCCGGCGAGGTGTTTTACAATGCGCCGATGCCGAACTTCATGCGCTTCAACGGCGGCATCGGGATGCACACGGGATTTCTCCCCGGTTATGCGGCGTCCCATGGCTGCATTCGGATGCCGCACCACATGTCGGAGCATTTTTTCGAAAACGTCCAAGTCGGCACACCGGTGATCGTCGAGTGAGTGGTGAAGATTTAAGAACAGGCTGGAGTGACGATGTCACGTTGCCTGACGCTGCTAGGACACTGGAGATTACTCCGGAGGCGGTGGCGCGGTGGATTCACTTGCCGCGTGAGCTGCGACCTCGTTTGATCGATTGTCGCGAGGCGGATGAACTGTCGATCTGCCAAATCGCGGGCAACGAGTGGTTCCCACTGGGGATTTTCCCGAGCGCAGGCGAACGGCTCACGGCAGACGCTTCCCGCGGCGTGGTGGTATATTGCCACCATGGCATGCGCTCATTGCGAGGTGCATCGATTCTACGAGCCCACGGAGTGGAAAATGCGTTTTCGATGAAGGGTGGTATTGATGCGTGGTCAGAAATCATCAATTCGGAAGTGCCGCGCTACTGACACGGCATCCGGGACTAACTGATGGTTTGCGAAAAACCTTGCTGGAATTGAAATTACCCGCCAGTCCAGTTTACTATCATAAACCCAATGATCGTATTCTAGCAGTTCCTCCGACGTCTTCGTGACACTCTGTCCTATTTTCAGACTTCAGCGGGCAGCCAAAAAAAGCGACCCAACTGATCGTCCTCGGGGGATTTTCCCCCAAACTTCTGTGACGCCGGTCCGGCGACCCGTGCAGCCGGCGTCTCCAACAGTCACGTGAATCACTTCTGCGATCACAGCGTCGATCCTGCAAAGGACGATCAGAGCAATCAAAATCAGTTCCATCCGCAAACTCTCATCTTAAATCGATAATACCTAAGGGGGGATGCTCGCGATACATTGGAAAGCATCGGTAGAACTCCTCATCGAACGGGGCTTCGATTTTTAATGACTCACCCGTCCGAGGATGCTGGAGTTCGAGAATTTTTGCGTGCAAAAGCATCCGCGTTCCAGTTCCGAGAATTTCGCCAAGAGCGAAGCTGCGCTCCTGCCCGGCGTAGCGAAAGTCGCCGACGATCGGCATGCCGGCTTCTAAGAGGTGACGGCGGATTTGGTGAAATCGCCCGGTCAACGGAATGGCTTTGAGCAGGGAAAAACTGAGCGCCGGGTCACTAGAGAACGATGATTCAGGTGCAATTCCCAAACGCTCAAAGGCTGTCTTTGCAGGAAGCATGGCTTCATCAGAATTCTTGCTCAGCGGCGTGTCACAAATCCACTCCTGCGGTGCGATCCCGCAAACGATCGCATGGTATGTCTTCCTAACGTTTCTTAATTCGAAGGCCTGCTGAGCGAGTCCTGCGGTCTGTTTATCCAGCGCAAAAAGCAATACTCCGGAAGTCGGACGATCCAACCGATGAACTGGAAAAACCTGCTGACCGAGTTGATCCCGCAGCCGCTTCATCGCAATCCATTCCGGACCCTCAGGCTCCCGCCCGGGATGAACTAACATGCCTGCGGGTTTGTCGATTGCGACGAGGAACTCATCCGCATACAAGATGGAAAGTGCTGTCATGAAATCTCGATAAACATTTTCTCACCTCAAAACCAACGACTTAAACGACAATTCGTCATTTGTTAAGATATTTCAAATTTTGTCTTTCGTGTAACGGCCAATAACAATCCGTTCTTGGATTGGCATTGAATAAAGGGCTAGATCTGCGCGTAGCTGTAATACTCATGCCCGCAAATCGTTTAACCGCCTTCAAAACCTACCTTTTTCTAAGCGGACTACTCTCACTTCATGCGGCCTCGCAGTCACCGGAACTGCTCCCCCCTCTCACGGTTCTAGCGGATCGGCAATTTGGTAGAGAATCGGTCCTCCCGGTGGCCGAGTGGGACCGCGATGACATCCGGCAGTCGGCACCACGGACGCTTGATGAAATGTTGGCGCGAGAGCCTTCCTTTTCGCTGTATCGCCGGCAGTCTTCGATTGCTGCCAACCCGACTGCAGCAGGCGTGAGCTTGCGCAACACCGGAGCGACCGCCGCATCACGGACCTTGGTCCTCGCAAATGGCATCCCGCAAAATGATCCCTTCGGCGGCTGGGTCTATTGGGCGCGGTATGACCCCGCGACGCTGAATTCGGTTCAAATCGTGCCCTCCGCAAAATCAGTGGTTTGGGGCAATCAAAGCCCGGCGGGAGTCATTCAAATGAATGGATATCCCGCATTTGAAAATCGGCATATCGTGCGAGCGGGTGGCGGTAGCCAAGGAACGATCAGCGGCTCGACTGTCCATCAAATGACCAATGATGAAAAGTCGTTAGCGGTCTTATTTTCCGCCTTTGGCCTGCATTCAGATGGCTATTACGCCGTCGATTCCGCCCAGCGCGGTTCGATCGACCGCAAGCTGGATACGGATCTCGCCGGAGCGGATTTGAAATTTGCCTGGCTTGCCGCACCCGGCCTCACGGTAGAGCCGATGGTCGCGTGGTATACCGAGGAGCGGGGCAATGGCACTCCTCTCGCAGGCAATTCGACGGATGCTCTGGACCTCGCACTGCGGGTGTCCTCGGTGGACGGGGATTTTTCCTGGCAAGCGATCACCTGGCAACAACGTCGTGAGTTCGAGTCCACTTTCAGCTCCGTGAATGCAAATCGCACAGCAGAAACCCTCGCTCTGAATCAGTATGACGTGCCCGCAGTCGGCACGGGAGGAGCCTTCACCACTCTCTGGGACGACGGTGGGAAATGGACGCTTAGCTCGGGCACCGATGCTCGATTTGTTTCCGGTGAAACTAACGAAACTGTGGGGACCTTCCGGGATCGGGAAGCGGGTGGGGACCAGGCCTTGATCGGACTTTTCAGTGCCGCTTCCTATCAGGCAGACGAAAAAAACCGAATCGACGGAAACGTGCGCCTCGACTGGTGGCAACTCGATGACAGCCGGAGAATCGAAACTGCACTTAAAGACGGCAAACCTTTGCGCAATGACGAGATCAGCGACCGCGAGGGTGTGGAGCCCTCTGCCTCCCTCGAATTTAACCATCAAATTCAAGAAGACTTGGCCGCATCGGTATCAGCAGGCACCGCATTCCGCTTGCCCACTTTGAACGAGCTGCATCGGCCGTTCCGAGTTCGAAATGACATCGTCGAGGCGAATCCGAATCTCGACGCGGAGCGGTTCTACAGCATCGCGGGCGGTGTGAATTGGGAACCCACCAAGACCTTCACGGTGAATGCCAGCGTCTATCAGCACTGGATTTCCGACGCAATCGCCAACGTGCCGGTGACCGACCCCGCGCAGATCAAACAAATCATCGGCACCATTCCACCAGGAGGTTCTGGCTCGCAGAGGCAGAATGTCGAGCAGGCACAAGTGAGAGGACTCGAAGCACAAGCCGAGTGGCTACCCCATGAAGATGTCACGCTCGGACTCAGCGGACTTTGGTCGCACACGGAGTTTACCAAGTCCCCGAAGCAGCCATTACTGGACGGCAAGCCCTTCCCTCAAGCACCGGATTTGCGCCTGATCGCCAACGGTCAGTGGCAAGCGACAGAAAAATTCAGCGTATTTGCAGGCTGCGAATACGGAGCG
>JANPAU010000440.1:0-6944 GCA_031430055.1 Akkermansiaceae bacterium
AGTCCAAGGACACCAACCTCGCCATCTGGGGAAATCACTCCGCCACCCAGTATCCAGATTTCACCAATGCCAATATCGATGGTCGCCCGGTGGCAGACGTCATTTCTGATAGCGCGTGGCTCACCGGTGAATTCATCAGCACCGTGCAACAGCGCGGAGCCGCGATCATCAAAGCCCGCGGTGCCTCGTCCGCGGCCTCTGCCGCGAATGCGGCCTTGGACACAGTGAAGAGTCTCATCACCCCGACTCCTGCTGGCGATTGGCACTCCGTCGCCGTCTGCTCGGACGGTTCTTATGGCATTGAAAAAGGCCTCATGACCTCGTTCCCGATCCGCACGTTAGAAGGTGGGAAATGGGAAATCGTGCAAGGCCTCACGGTGGACGCCTTCAGCCAAGAGCGCATTGACGCCACGATCAACGAGCTCAAGGAAGAGCGCGAGGCAGTGAAGGGCCTGCTGCCGAGTTAGAGTTCAGTGCGACCTATGTGGCAACTTACGGCGACCATTGATCCAGGCGGTGGATCTCTGGTTCGCTGCTGATCAGAGTTACATCACGCCGTCACGGCGCTGCGGTCGTCATTGAGTCCGCTCTTCTCGATGAAGTAGTCGTAGCCGCCGGTGTAGCGGGTGACGGTGCCGTTGTTGATGTGCAGGGTGGTTTCTGCGAGCGTGCGAATGAAGTGCACGTCGTGGGAGATGAAGACGAGTGTGCCTTCGTAACTTTTCAACGCTTGAACAAGCGAGTCGATGGAGAGGATGTCCAAGTGCGTCGTCGGTTCGTCCATGAGCAGGAGATTCGGCGGATCGACGAGGAACTTGACGAGGTTGAGCCGTGACTTTTCGCCACCGGATAGAATACCGCAGCGTTTTTCGACATCGGTGCGGCGGAAGAGAAATGAGCCGAGGATGGAGCGGGCCTCTTCTTCGCGAAGGGTGGTGCAGGCGGCGAGCACTTCTTCGAGCACGGTGTTGTTCTCGTTGAGGGACTCGGAGCGGTGCTGGCTGTAGTAGCCGATCTTGGTGGCGTAGCCGGGCTCGCGCTTGCCGCCGTCGATTTCTAACTGACCTGCTAGAATCTTGATGAGAGTGGATTTGCCAGCGCCGTTTGGGCCGACGAGGACGATGCGGTCGCCACGCTCGATGGTGAGGTCGAGGTCTTTGTAAATGCGCTTTTCGCCGTAGGCTTGGCAGACTTTTTGGAGGTCGATGACTTTTTGGTTCGAGCGCGGTGGCTGGGGGAAAGTGAACTTGAAAGGCTTGCGCGGGGTGCGGGGTTTCTCGATGCGGACGAGTTTTTCCAAGGTCTTGATTCGCGACTGGACTTGGGCGGCCTTGGAGCCGACTTGGCGGAAGCGATCGATGAATTCCTGGACGTGCTCGATTTCTTTTTGCTGGTTCCGGTAGGCTTGCGTTTGCTGCTCGAAGCGGGCATCGCGCTGGCTGAGGAAGGCGCTGTAGTTGCCAGTGTAGGAGTTGAGCTTGGCGGCGTCTGGGTCGATTTCCACGACGGTCTCGATGATGGAGTCCATGAAATCGCGGTCGTGGGAAATCATGAGAATGGCACCACTATAATTTAACAGATAGCGTTGGAGCCAGAGCAGGGAGAGCAGGTCGAGGTGATTCGTCGGCTCGTCGAGCATGAGCAAGTCCGGCTCCATGGTGAGGAGTTGGGCGAGGTGGGCGCGCATGACCCAGCCACCGGAGTATTCCTTGGCGGGCTTGTGGAAGTCTTCGGATTTGAAACCGAGGCCGTGGAGGATTTTTTTCGCCTTGGGTTCGAGTTGGTAGCCGTTGAGGGCGGTGAACTGGTCTTGGGCATGGGCGAAGTCCGGGTGCGAGAGATCGCCGGTGGCTTCGTGCTCGCGCATGGTGCGGAGGATGCCAATCATTTCCGGGGTGATGCCCATGGCGATCTCGATGATCGTTTCATCGGTCGGCTCGCCTGCTTCTTGGGGGAGGTAACCGGTGATGGAGTATTCGTCGCGCTCGATTTTCCCTTCATCCGGGCTGTCCTCGTCGAGGATCATGCGGAAAAGGGTGGACTTGCCGGCTCCGTTGGGGCCGACGAGGGCGACGCGCTCGCCCCAGTTGATGGACATATCCGCTTCGCGGAGGAGGCAGCGGCCGCCGAGAGTCTTGGTAAGCTTGTGAATGGTGAGCACGTCGCGGGTTTAGAACAGGAGCGGGCCGGGGGCAAGGATTTCGGCAGGAAGGTGGATTTTCCCTTCGTTTCCGCGTGACGATGGCAGCAGTCGTCGAATGTCTGGCCGTGGACTCCCATGAGTAAACATTGTCGGCTAGAAGCTGGGTTCTTCTGATACCATCGCGCCCATCATCGAAGAACGGTTTCTTGAGCCGTTCAGGGGCATTTTGGACAGACTCCGAAGAATTCCAGTTCGTGATAGAGATTTTTGAAACCGGTTTTTTCGCGAATCTCGTCTTCGAGTTGGTGGACTGGGCAGGGGGCTTTGATTGGCTCGATGCTGCCACAACTGGTGCAAATCAAATAGTCACTGTGTTTTCCTGGCACAAGCAGGGTGAAGTAAGCGGCGCGCTCGTGGAGGCCGAGTCTGCGGATCATGCCATGCTCGGCGAGACGCTGGAGCAGGCGAAAAACAGTGGCTTTATCGCATTGGTCAGCGAGTCGCTTGGAGGTGGCGAGTTCGGATAGAGTCATCGGTCGTGGGCTTTCCAGTAAGGTCGTTAGAAGCTCTTCGAGCGCCTTGGTGCGGCGGAGGCCTGCGGTGCGGCAGCGGGCGATGGTTTCTTTGACGATGAGATTCATGGTGGGACCGAGATAGGTTTGGATGGAGTTTAAAACAAGTTCGCTTGGGAATCATCTGGGCGAGCGGCAGGCATTGGTGCGCCGATCTTATCGTAAGCAGCGGCCATCGCGGTGCGACCGCGCGGGGTGCGCATGAGGAAGCCTTGCATGATGAGGAAGGGTTCGTGGACTTCTTCGAGGGTCGCGGCATCTTCGCCGACGGCGACGGCCAGTGAGTTGAGTCCGACGGGGCCACCGTTGAATTTATAGATGAGGACTTCTAGCAGGCGTTTGTCCATTTCGTCCAAGCCTTGGGAGTCGATCTCGATCATGGCCAGTGCGGCGTCGGCGATTTTTCGGTCGATGAAGCCCTCGCCACGGACTTGTGCGAAGTCGCGGACCCAGCGGAGTAGTGCATTTGCTACCCGTGGGGTGCCGCGGGAACGGGAGGCGATTTCGAGTGCGCCTTCACGCTCGATTGGCACTTCGAGCAAGCCGGCGGAGCGCTCGATGATTTGGGCCAGTTCATCGTGCGTGTAGTAGTCCAAGCGATTTGCTAGACCGAAACGCGAGCGCAGTGGAGCGGTCAACATGCCGGACCGGGTGGTGGCTCCGACGAGGGTGAATCTGGGTAAATTAATCTGGATGGAGCGTGCGGAGGGGCCGGAGTCGATGATGATGTCGAGCCGGAAGTCTTCCATGGCGGGGTAGAGATATTCCTCGATGGCCGGGTGAAGGCGGTGAATTTCGTCGATGAACAGAATATCGCCTTTTTGGATGTTGGTTAGAATACCGGCGAGGTCGCCCGCTTTTTCGATTTGAGGGCCGGAGGTGGTGTGAAGTTGGGTGCCAGCGGCCCGGGCGATGAGATTGGCGAGGGTGGTTTTTCCTAATCCTGGCGGGCCGGAAAGTAGCACATGGTCGAGCACGTCGCCACGGCCCTTGGCGGCTTCGAGCATCAGAAGGATCCGGTCTTTTACCTTTTCCTGGCCGATGAATTCGGAAAACGCTGGTGGACGCAGGGAGACATCGAAGGGCGTCACCGGGGTGGTGGTGGTTTGTTGGTAGAAATTTTCTGACATCGGGGCGGGCAGGGGAGTTGAGACCAGCGGGGGGCGACTGAGAAGCGCGGAGTTTAGCGTTTCATCAGCACGAGGAAGTTCCGGACCGGGCGATTCCATGGGGCACGTCTGATGATGGGACCGCCCGAGACGGTTTCTGATATCCAGAGATCAGAGGATCTTCCGCCGTCGAGATTGAGTGCTTGTTGGATCGGCCAGCCTGCGGGTTGAGCGGTGGTGAGTGTTTGGCTGAGTGCCGACAAGGTGCATGGCGAGCTGCGACCGATCCACCAGCGGGAGGCTCCATCCGAAACAATTAGGGTGCGGACGCTGGATTTGGTGGCTTCGAGACCGCTCACGGCGCGGTTGTTTTCGACAAGAAGGGGACCCGCTTGAATGAGTTCCTGGGTGGCAGAGGCTCTTACTCTCCCGAGATTTTCCCGCCGGGTGATCCTTGAATTTCCTGAAGTGGTTTCATACCAGACTCCGCTGCCTAGGGATGAGGCGCTGTTCCACGAACCGGTGGTTTTACGTGAGGAGACGACGAGTCCCAGAGGAGCGCCTTCTGGGGTGAAGAATCCTGCGTTGATGGCGGCGATTCCATCGCGAGTGCTGGCAGCAGCGGCGGCATCAGTGAATTGAGAGCCGGGGCCGCCCGGCTGATCCGCGACGACGAGGCGTGCGCTGCGGGAATCGAAGGCAACTCCCTCGAAGGTGATGCCAGAAATTTCCTGGCTGGTGAATCGTGGCGCGACTTGGGGGAGCGAGGGGATTGCAACGATTGGCGGGGGAGTCGCCGTGCCTGCCTGCACGGGTGGATTTCGAAGTGGCTCAGGCAGTGGCCTCGCTTGGTAGCAACTGGTGAGTGGCAAGGCTATGACCGTAAGCATCAAGTATCGCATCCACCCACTTGGCCTGAGATTGGTGGAGAATGCAATCCCACGAACTACTCGGGGCGAATACCGATGCCGAGCAAAGTCTGAAACTTTGGCGCAGCGGTCTCGCGGTCGGCCACGATGACTTCGATTTGAATGAATCCAGATTTTTTTAACATCGAAGCAAGTTCGCTCTCCGAAAATCCCAGCCAGCGGTCGCCATACATTTCGCGGGCTTCCTCGAAGTGATGCTGGAGTAAATCGAGCACGATCAGCCGTGCGCCGGGCTTCAAGGCGCGAAATGCGGCGTCGATTGCCCGCTGCGGTCGCTCGGCGTGGTGCAGTGCTTGGCTGAGGATGGCGAGATCCAAGGTGGAATTCTCGATCGGTGGTTCTTCGATATCGCCGATTCGGTATTCTAGGTTGGTGAGGCCGTTCTGGGTGGCGAGGTTTTGCCCGAACTCGACCATTTTCGGCGAAAGATCCACCGCGATGACTTTCTCTGCACGCTGTGCAAGCAGTTGAGCCAGAGTTCCTTCCCCCGCACCAAGATCGGCGACGACTTGGTAGTTTAGCACCTTGATGAGAGCCTCAGCGAGTGCCTTCCATGATCGACCGGGGACGTAGTCTTTCCCAAATCGACCGGCGAGTTCGTCGAAGTAAGCCCGTGAAGTGTCCTTCCTTTTCCGCAATAAATGACTGAGGGCGGCGTCATCTTCTGGGACTTCTGCGACTTCCGCAGCGGCCAAGCGGGCGACTTCCATCAGATCAGGATCGGCGGAGCAGCTGTAGATATTGTTCTTCCCGCTGCGTTCGTCGTTGACCAAACCCTCCAATTTCAGCTGAGAAAGCTGGGTGGAAATGCGGCTCTGGCCCATTCCCAGCACTTCTTGTAACTCGGCAACAGACAGGGCTTCGCGCTCCACGAGCATCAAAATTCGTAGGCGGGTAGGGTCGGAAAGGAGCTTGAGTGATTTCAGCATTGACGGCATGCACGGCATTATGCATCAACGCATCACGATTTGACGATACGAAAATAAAAAAGCACATGAGCACCTACATTTTTTCCTCAGAATCGGTTGGCGAAGGCCATCCGGACAAAGTCGCTGATACGATTTCAGACGCCATCCTCGACGCCTGCCTGGCGATCGATCCGAAGAGCCGGGTTGCCTGCGAGACCTTCGTGAAAAGTAACGTGGTAGTCGTCGGTGGTGAAATCACCATCCCGTCGCTTCAGGACAAAAAGAAAGGCACCACCAAGCCTCTCGACGAAGTCCTGAACATTGGCAAAGTGATCCGCGACGCGGTTCGCGGAATCGGCTACACCAACAACGATGACGTCTTCCATGCAGACACTTTGTTCATTAATAACTACCTCACTGTGCAAAGCCCAGACATCGCCCAAGGCGTGGATGCCGCCGGTGCGGAAGGGAAAAAACACAAGGAACAAGGCGCCGGTGACCAAGGAATCATGTTCGGATATGCCTGCGACGAGACTCCCGAGCTCATGCCCGCGCCGATCATGTTTGCCCACCGCCTCGGCCGTGAACTCACCCGCATTCGCAAGGCTGGCAAAGTTGCAAAATGGCTTCGCCCCGATGCGAAATCCCAAGTTTCCGTGGAATACGTGAACGGTAAGCCGACACGCATCGTGAACGTCGTCATTTCCACTCAACACTCGGACGACGTCGAGCACGCCGAGATTGAAAAATTCTGCATCGAGCAAGTGATCAAAAAAGTCCTGCCGAAGGAAATGCTCACCAAGGACACCGAATATCTCATCAACCCAACTGGCAAATTCGTCGTCGGTGGACCTCAAGGAGACTCTGGTCTAACTGGCCGTAAAATCATCGTCGATACCTACGGCGGCACCGGTCGCCACGGTGGTGGTGCTTTCTCCGGTAAGGACCCATCCAAGGTTGATCGTTCGGCAGCTTATGCGGCACGATACGTTGCCAAGAACGTTGTGGCTGCTGGCTTGGCAAAACAGTGCCAAGTGCAAGTCGCCTATGCGATTGGGGTTGCCAAGCCGATGAACATCACGGTCTACACTGAAGGCACCGGCATCATTCCTGACGCTGAAATTGCAAAGCTGGTAGAAGCGCATTTCGATTTGCGTCCAAAAGGCATCGTCAAAATGCTCGATCTACTCAAGCCGATCTACCAAAAGACCGCTGCTTATGGCCATTTTGGTCGCGAAGAGCCGGAATTCTCGTGGGAGCGGACCGATAAGGCGGCAGCGTTG
>JANPAU010000441.1:0-10598 GCA_031430055.1 Akkermansiaceae bacterium
CCAAGGGGTCCATCCGCCGCGACGGCAGCGGACGATCCGCCGTGCGCTTCATCCGGGCGTCCAAGTCCACCTCCATCAACTGGTTGAACGCCGCCGATCCAAAAGCAACCGCAGCAGTTCCCAAAATCGTGTGAAAAAGCTTCATCCAATCCATCTCCACCCCACGGGAGTAGATCAAGAACCCGAAAAATGTCGTTACCAACACGAAGAAATTCAAGCGCACCTTCATCAGAACCATCAAATCCTGACGCAAGCTCGGTGGCGTCGCCGGAATCTCTACCCCCGCTACCAAATTTTCAGTCGTTTCAGATTCGTCCATGCTTACGGCGGAACCATGGACACGATCCCAAACTTTCCAAGCCGCGACTTTGCACTTCGGGCACTTTCCCATGTCCGAGGCTAGATTTTCTTCACATAGACGAGTCCACTACGTGACGGCGTGTAAATCTGCATCACCCCATCCGCGCTGACGGGGTAATCAAACGCATGGTCGATCCGGCCGTGGCCACCCGTGGCTAACTGATCTGTGTCGAGAATTAACTCGCGGGTTTCGAGTCCGGACACATGCACGGGATAGCCAAAGATCGAGTTACCCACAGAGAAATTGAACACGAAGATCAAGTTCGCACGCTCGGCGACGAGGATTTTCTGATCCTGATCCAGATAGAGTAGCTGCGCCGGTGGTGTGGTGAGCAGGCCAGATTTCTTCGCGAAGTCCATCAACTGGCGGTCAAACTCGGCGAGCCAGCCGTATTTTAAATCCGGATTGTCCACCAACGACCATTGACGACGGCAATAGTGATAGGACCAGCCATTGCCCTCGCGCGGAAAATCCAACCACTCGGGATGACCGAACTCGTTGCCCATGAAAGTCAGCCAACCTTCGCCGCCTAACACTAGCGTGACCAAGCGGATGAGCTTGTGCAGGGCGATGCCGCGCTCAATGCCGGGATGCGGATCGGCCTTGCCCATGTGCCAATACATCTCCTTGTCCATCAGCCAAAATGCCAGCGTCTTGTCACCAACGAGTGCTTGATCGTGGCTCTCTGCGTAAGCGATCGTGGCCTCGCCGAAGCGGCGGTTCGCGAGGATGCTCCACAACTCGCCGATGTCCCAGTCCTCGTCGCGGCTGTGCTTGAGCAGCTTGATCCAGTAATCCGGGATACCCATGGCGAGCCGATAGGAAAAACCAAGCCCACCATCTGCAATCGGGCGACAGAGGCCCGGCATGCCAGACATATCTTCCGCGATGGCGATGGCCCCGGGCTTGATGTCCTGAATCAGCTTGGAGGCAAGTTTCAGATAGAGAATTGCCGCGTCATCGGCATCACTGCCGAAATAGTCGTCATAATTTCCAAACGCCTTCATTCCCCGCGAGTGATAGAGCATGGAGGTGACGCCATCAAAGCGGAAGCCATCGAAGCGGAATTCCTCTAGCCAATAGCGGACGTTAGAAAGCAGGAACTGCCGCACCTCCGGGCGGGCGTAGTCGAAGCATTTCGAGTCCCACGCCGGGTGATCGCCGAGCGGGCCGTCGTGAAAATACTGGTGGCCGGAGCCGTCGAAGTTGTTGAGTCCTTCCGCCATGTTTTTTACGGCGTGCGAGTGGACCACATCGAGCAGCACCGCCAACCCAAGGCCGTGGGCGGTGTCGATGAGGTATTTTAAATCCTCCGGAGTGCCGAAACGCGAGCAGGGCGCGAAAAACGAAGAAACGTGATAGCCGAATGAGCCGTAATAAGGATGTTCCTGCACGGCCATGAGCTGGACGGTGTTGTAGCCCGCCTTGACGACACGGGGTAAAACTGCATCCGCAAATTCCCGGTAAGTGTGCACCCGTGGCTCCTCGCCCGCCATGCCGACGTGGGACTCGTAAATCAACGGCGCTTGGATCGTCCCCGGATCAAACTCATGTTTCCAAACGTGCGGCTGCGGGGTGTTCCAAATTTGCCCGCAATAATCATGAGTCGTCGGGTCCTGCACCGCCCGCCGGATGCAGGCGGGGATGCGGTCGCGCCGCGAGCCATCTGCGCCGACGATGTGGAGCTTGACCTTTTGGCCGTGGGAAAGTGCGTCGCCCGGCAGCTCGAGTTGCCAGACGCCGCTGTTGGAAGAAGCGAGCGGGTGGGACTCGCGGTTCCAGTTGTTAAAGTCTCCGATCAGAGAAATCGACTGCGCCGCCGGTGCCCACTCGCGGATCGTCCAAACATTGGTCAAAAGGTGATAGTGGATGCCCACAAACTTGTGGCCGGTGGCATAGGCTGCGAGGGATTTCGAACCAGCTTCAATACTAGCAAGCGCCTCGGAATACTGCTGCATCCGTCGCTCGATAGCGAGTTGGTGCGGTTCCAACCAAGGATCATCGAGCACAAGTTGAGGGGTCGCTGTCATTGCGGTAGAAGTTGAAGAATCCGCCGCCCATCGGAAAGCGAAATTCTTGAGAACCCGAATCGGCGAGTTCAAATCCAGATCTGGAAATTTCCAAACTCTCGACTACACTCGATCCATGAAATTTTTACTGATTCCCTTGATCGTCCTCTGCGGTGCTTTGCCTGCACTCGCAAATTTTTCGGAATTGATGAAATCCGGCGATGTCCACGACGCGAACAATCAATTCGACGAGGCGCTCAAATACTACCTCCCGGCTGAGAAGCTTGAACCCACCAACGCCGACTTGCTGGTGAAAATCTCCCGCCAATACGCGCTGCGGATGAATGACCTGCCTAAAGATGCGGATAAAATCGCCTCGGTCCGCAAGGCTCTTGCATACGCCGAGCGAGCCGTCGCCAGTGAACCAAAGCGCTGCGACTCCCACCTCGCGGTGGCGATTTGCCTCGGCAGGCTAACTCCCTATCTTGGAGCCCGAGAAAAAGTAGAAACTTCACGTAAAATCAAAACCGCCGCCGAAACGGCCGTGAAGCTGGACCCGGAAAATGACTACGCCTGGCACTTGTTAGGCCGCTGGCACCAAGCACTCGCCAACATCGGCGGTGCCACCCGACTTCTGGCAGGCATCATCTACGACGGGCTGCCCGCAGCATCCAACGAGCAGGCGGTGGATGCCTTTAAAAAAGCCATCGCTCTCAATTCCAAGCGCCTCGTTCACTTCATCGAGCTTGGGCGAACCTACGAAATGATGGGTCGCAAGGATGAAGCGAAGCGGAATTTGGAGATCGGCCTGTCGATGCCTAACAAGGAAAAAGACGATCCGGAAACCAAGATGCGAGGTCGCGCTTCGCTTAGGGAAGTTTCCTGACGAGAGCACTGGGGGGAGCGCCGCGACAGAGAATGGGGACGTTTACAAGGCCATGAGGCTTGGTAGCGCTCCTCGATCCGTGAAAAAATGAATCCCTAGCGGAAATCATGACTTGCGAATTCCCCCCAAAAAGCATCACTCCTTTTTCACAGAATTCTATCACAGAATTCTCTACCTCCCTTTCCAGAATGCCCTCTCACAAAATCACGCCGCACAAGACAGACATTGCTGAACTGGAGCCCTTCGAGGGCCTTGGGGTAGAATCCGTCTTTGTCGTGAATGAGGTCCGCCAGGCAAAAATCGCGGTCGAGGAACTCATGCGTGCTGGCCAAGTCGGCTTCGACACCGAGTCCAAGCCGACTTTTCACAAGGGACAAGTTTCCGAAGGTCCGCACGTGTTACAATTTGCCACCACCGAGAAGGCTTACATTTTCCAATCTCACTGCGTGGAGAGCCATCCGTTCATCGTCGAGTTGCTTAAATCTACCGAGCTCATTAAAATTGGTTTCGGGCTGGATGGAGATCTCCATCAGATTTCTCAGCGCTTCGGCATCCGCCCAGGATCGATTGTGGATTTGGACCGCTCGTTTAAGAAACTGGGATACCGGAATGCCGTTGGCGCGAAGTCGGCGATCGCGATTCTTTTCAACCGAAAGTTTCTAAAATCGAAGTCGGTAACGACCTCAAATTGGTCTTTCCCAAACCTATCCGAACGTCAATTGCTCTACGCGGCGAATGACGCTTATGCAGCGATCCGGGTTTTCCACGCCCTCGAAGCGCAGGAAAAAAGCGACTCCAAGGTTTAGTATCGAGCGAAAAACTTGAGGCTTGGATCGCAAGACTGAAGCCCTAGCATCCGGCGCATGTCGGCCCTGAGCTTGGATCTTCTCATCATTGCAGTTTATTTCGCGATTATCATCTGGATCGGGGTGCATTTCAGCCGCCAGAGCGGAAATGTCTCAGACTTCGCGTTAGGCGGTCGGTCGATTCCGTGGTGGGCGGTGCTGTCCTCGATTCTCGCCGCAGAAATCAGCGCAGGGACGTTTTTCGGCACTCCGGGCGAAGGCTTCCGGCTGAGGAACTATACTTACGCGCAATTAATGGTCGGCTATCTGCTGGCGCGATTGGTGGTGAGCGCTGTATTCATCCCGGCGTATTACAAATATGAAGTGGTGAGTATTTATGAGTTTCTCGAAGTCCGCTTCGGCCCACGGACTCGCCGACTTGCGAGCGCGATTTTCCTGCTAACACGCTCACTGGCAAGTGGCTCGCGCTTGTGGGTGCCGACTTTGTTGGTGGTGGTGATTTGGAATCAGCTCAATCCGGAGCGCCCACTCGGGGACTGGGAGCAATTCTGGGTGACCGGTGTGGCGCTAGTCGGCATCAGCCTGCTCACCGCGGCCTACACCGCCGTCGGTGGCATCAAGGCGGTGATCTGGACGGATGTTTTACAAATCGCCGTCTTGTTCGGAGCACTTGGATTTTCCGTGTGGTATCTGCTCGGGCACATCCCCGGCGGGTGGGAAGGCGCGAAAACCCACCTCACCGGTGCCCACGATTTAAAACTCTGGGAATGGAGGGGTGACGTCCCGCCAACCGAGAAATTTGTGAACTCCTACGGCGCGACTTGGGGAGCGATCAAGAGCGTGCTGGAGAGTGAGTTCACCGTGTGGGCTGCGCTCTTCGGCTCGCTCTTCGTCACCCTCGCCACCCACGGCACGGATCAAGACATGGTGCAGCGCATGCTCACCGCGAAGAACAAGCGCCAGAGCGCCGCCGCTACGATCCTCTCAGGCCTAGCAGATATTCCAGTCACTTACGCCGTCCTAACCATCGGCATCCTACTCTCCGTTTACTACGGTCATATCGTGAACGATCCCTCGCTGCCGATGGCGGGAGGAAAGCCCGACAACACGCGGATCTTCCCTTACTTTGTCATCGATGTGATGCCGGGTGGGCTACGCGGGCTGGTGATCGCAGGAGTCCTTGCCACCACCATGGGCTCGCTAGGCACGGCGATGAATGCACTCGCCACTAGCTACTCGCGGGATTTCCATTTTCGCTGGTTCAAGACTCCCGAGGATGAACACGCAAGGGTGCGTATTATCAAGTTCAGCACCGTCGGATTCTCGATCGTGCTCATCGCCGTGGGATTGGCCACCGCATTCGTCAAGGCGCACAATCCGGGCCTCAGCATCATCGTCATCATCCTTGGCAGCTTCGGTTATACCTACGGCTCATTGCTGGGAATCTTCATCGTCGGACTGTTCACCCGGACTCGGGGTAACGAGATCGGAAATCCGATTGCAATGGTCGCCGGCATGCTCGCCGTAGCCTATCTCAGCAACCTTCCCAACGTGGTTTGGAAAATGCTGACAGGCGCGTATCTTTACGAAAATTTCGATTGGTTACCGATCATCGAATTCCCATGGCGAATCATGGCGGGTACTCTCGTGACCACCGCCGTAGCGCTCTGTTTCAAGAGTCGTCTCACAACCCGTTGATTCTCGTGGGTTAACATTTGGGAAGAGCCTCTCATCACGGCCTGCCTATCGATTAGAACAAAATCGTCACATTGCGAGTCACTCGATTTCAATAAGATACGTCGATTCATCAAAATCACTGTTGCTGATACTTCGGAATAGCGAAGCAAATGACGGGTCAAGTTTTAAAAAAAATGATGCGTGGAACCCTTGTGGAATACGGCTCATCGGGAACGATTGTTAGAATGAGATAAAAAACTTTCCCGGAACGCTTGAACCGAACCATCTTTTCCATCTCGCCGCTGTGGGCCACTCAAGAGGGAGTGAATTCACAGAAGCTTTAATTTTTCAAAAAAAGACTCATCAATAATGCAATCAGAGGAAGTGGAGGAATTGGCAACGCATGAGAGGGTCGATAGCTTGGAGGAATTTCCATTGGAGAACGATGGCTGGGAAAAAATCTGCGCCGCCTTGCGAGTGATGGTTAGCAATGACGCGTTCATTCGCTGGTTCCGCGCGGCCCGTTGGTTGGGCGTGGAAGATGACGTCGCGACGATCGCGGTACCCGGAGAAATCCATCAGGTCTGGATCGAGACCAACTATCTTCCCGAGTTAACGATGGCCATCACCGGCGTCTTCGAAGACGTGCTGGAAGTCCGCATCGTCGTCAGTGAGGAGAACGAAAGCCCTAACGCATCAGGAACCAGCCTGCCCCATTCTTCCTCGTCTCACCTGCGCCCCACCAAGGCCGCCACGCTCGAAGGCGAAGCGCTCGACAAACGCATCAAGATTGCCGGATTGAATCCCGCCCACACCTTCGCCAGCTTCGTCGTCGGAGATAATAGCCAGTTCGCCCACGCAGCCTGCGAGGCAGTCGCCAAAAAATCCGGCATCGGCTACAATCCACTCTTTATCTACGGTGGCCCTGGCTTGGGCAAGACCCACTTGATGCAAGCCATCGGCCACGAATTGCTCCGCCGCCAACCCGGCTCACGGGTGATCTATCTAACTTGTGAGAAATTCACTAACGAGTTCATCGATGCGATCCGCCGCGGCGACATCGAGAAATTCCGCCGCCGCTACCGTAGCTCGGATGTTTTACTCATCGACGATGTGCAATTTCTCGCCGGCAAGGAGCGCTCCCAAGAAGAGTTTTTCCACACCTTCAACACCCTGCTCGACGGACGCAACCAAGTGGTACTCACCAGCGACCGCGCCGCCTGCGAGATCAAGAGCCTGGAGCCCCGATTGATCTCCCGCTTCGAGTGCGGTCTCACCGTCGAGATGCAGCCCCCGCAGATGGAGACGCGGATGGCGATTCTCAAGAAAAAGTCTCACGACTGGAAGGTCCGTGTCGACGAGTCAGTGCTCATTTTCCTCGCTGAGAAAATCCGCACCAACGTCCGCCGGCTTGAAGGCGCACTCATGCGGGTAGCCACTTACGCCTCACTTGCTGGCGAGAGCGTGACCGTTGAAAAAGTCGAGCACCTGCTGCGCGATCTGATCCGCGAGGAGGCCAGCCGCCAAGTGAGCATCGATTCTATCCAAAAAGCCGTGGCTGAACACTTTGATGTCCGCCTTGCCGACATGACCAGCCGCCGACGGCCTGCCAGCATCGCATTTCCCCGCCAAGTGGCCATGTATCTCAGCCGCTCGTTAACCAAAGGCTCGCTGATGGAAATCGGTGAAGCCTTCGGCGGACGAGACCACGGAACGGTCATTCACGCCTGCAAAAAAGTTGCCGAGCGGGTGGGAGACGAGCCGGGATTGAAAGAAAGCATCGCTCGCATCGAGTCCCAACTGCGTCGTTAATTCAGTCACTTAACAGATTATTCACAGAAGGCTTGCCAAGGGGCAGCGAAAGCGGAAAATGCACCGCACAACCTCTTAGGTTCCTTATATTATGAAGTTCCGTATCTCCAAGGAAGCATTTCTCGACGGCCTGCAAAAAGTGCAACACGTGGTCAGCTCGAGAACCACATTACCCATCCTCTCCAACGTGCTGCTGGTGGCCAAAGATGGCCGTATCCAGTTCACAACGACTGACTTGGATGTCGGCATCACTGGTTCGGTCGAGGCTCAAATCGAAAAAGAAGGGGCAACCACCCTCCCCGCCAAGCGCTTGGTGAGCATCATTCGCGAGCTGCCTTCCAGCGAAGTCGAAGTCTCTGTGGATGCCAAAAACCACGCTTCGATTCGCAGTGGACCGTCATTTTTCAAGATCATCGGCCTCGGTGAAGCAGAATTCCCACCGCTCCCTGATTTCGAAGGAGCCAAGGTCTTCAAAATCCCGCAATTGACGCTGCGCGATGGCCTCAAGAAAACTTCTTACGCCATCTCCACTGATGAGACTCGCTACGTGCTCAACGGGATCTTCGCTTCCTTCCGAGATGGAAAGATGACTCTCGTCGCCACTGATGGACGCCGTCTCGCGATGGTCGATGCAGATCTGGAGTTCCCCGCCTCTCATGAGACGGATGTAATCATCCCGACCAAAGCGGTACAAGAATTGCAACGCCTGCTCGGAGATTCGGGCGAAGTCATCGTCAAGCTCAGTGACAGCCAAATTTCCTTCGCCGTGGGCGACAGCCTGCTCGCCAGCAAACTCATCGAGGGAAACTATCCGAACTACCGCCAAGTCATCCCGGGCGACAGCAACGAGCGCGTGGTCATCGGCCGCGAGGCGCTGCTGGAAACCGTGCGCCGAGTTTCTCTGCTCTCGTCTGACAAATCGAACTCGGTGAAGCTGGTCTTCAGCGAGAACCACATCGAAGTCACGGCCAACTCGCCGGATGTCGGCGAAGCACAAGAATCCATGGATGTGATCTATCAAGGTCCGCCGATGCAGATCGCCTTCAACCCCGAGTTTCTCCAAGCACCGCTCCGTGCCTTAGACAGCGCCGATGTCTATCTGGACCTGATCGACGAAATGAGCCCCGGCGTCTTACGCATCGAAGGCACCTTCCTCTACGTCCTCATGCCGATGCGCGTGACGAACTGAGGATTTCTAAGATCCACACTCGCCACTTGACAATTCCGCGAGGGCTTTCAGCTCATCGCGGATTTCGCAAAATTCCGGACGCGCACTTACGGGTTCCATCATGCAGCGTTTTTGCAAATTTCGCAGGGCTTCCATCACGTGTGCGTCATCGGCCGCAACGGCGCAACGTTCCAACAGCTCTTCCAACAGACAACCGAACGCCCGCACTTCGATCCCCTCCAGGCCTGCGCCTTGCGGGTAAACGAACGCCGCGCCGAAGTCGCCCAACAGACACTGCCCGCCGGGATTCCGCAGCACGTTGTGCGCGTAGAAATCGCCATGCATGATGCGCCGCTCGTGGAGCTGCGAAGCCACCGACGCGAGCCCGAAGGCCATCGACATCACTTGAGCCAGCTCAAACGCCTCTCCATCGTCGTAGATATCCCGCGTACAACTCTCAAAATCCGGCGGTCCTGCGAGATTCGTGAAATCCGGATCGATGAGAGACATGACCAGACCGGTGCGCCCGTCGGGATGGTTTGAAATTTTTCCTAGCACACGGATCAGATTTCCATGCGCGCCCGCTGCTAGACTGGCCGCCATTTCGCTCGCGGGCAAGCCGTCGCTGGTCACCGCACCCTTGAAAATCTTCACCGCCACCGGTTCTGCATGCCAGTGCGCGTGATGGATCACCCCCGACGCCCCTTCTCCCAGCACGTGCGAAATTTCCAGTTGCTGCCAGTCAATCTCCTCCATCACCGCTGCGTCCGCAGCCTGCGATTCCGACCACGGATTGCCTCCCAAGCCCAGCCACGAAAGCCGCGGTAGCTCGAACAACCAAGCAGGAAACTGGGTAAAACAATTCGCCGCCAGCCGGATCAGTTCAAGATTTACGCACGCCGCCATTTCATCAGGAAGCTTCGACAATTGGTTTCCTGAAAGCATCAGCTTTTGAAGTTTCACACAGCGCCCGATGGACACGGGCAGCCTACCGATCCGATTGTCAGTGAAAATCAACCACTGCAGCGACTCCGGCAAAGCCCCTTCAGCGACCGTTTCAATCCGGTTCGCCTTGAAACCGAGCATGCCCAGCCCGGCGCAGGTGCCCAACACCTCGGGCACATGCTCGAACTCATTGTCCGAGCAAAATAAGATCCGCAATTTCTTCAAACGCGAGAGATCTTCCGGCAACTCCGCCAAACGATTACCGGATAGATTCAGCACCTCCAGCGTGTCCGCCAGATCGAAAATTTCGCGAGGAAACTCCGTCAGCCCACAGCTCAGGTCGAGCCGTACACTGCCCGCGAGTTCACCCGCCCGCAGTTTGGATAGAGTCTCACAGTAGCGGACGGACTTCATATTTTTAGGATTCTTGTAACTCAAAGCAACAGATCATAACTGCGACCATCGACACCCTCATACCAGCAGAGATTGGCCAGATTGACCTTTTTTTGGAAGAAATAAGATGTTACCTCTCATCGGTCCTGACAGATTTAAGTAAATTTTCTTATAATTTTGGTCAGTTTTTAAAATGAGCTTCTTGTCATCAATGTCCATCTGTGTTTATCCATGGTTATATTTTTCTCTTTAACTCAAAAAGCGGTGGCATCTCGCCCACGAGTTTCACCTCACCCCCGTGACACAGGCATTCCTCCCAGCTTTCATTCATCATCTTCCCAATCCAAAATCCAAAATCAACAATCATCAATCGTCAATCAAACCGCAGCCCGCAGCCCGCACACCATCGATTGACGATTGACGAACTCCGATTGTTGATTTTTGAAATCAAGAATCTCTACCACCGATCCACCGAACGCACCCAAGCCTATTTCGATGCCCTTGGTCGCTCGGCCTCCATCGCCGATTGGCAATTCCGCCA
>JANPAU010000442.1:0-2413 GCA_031430055.1 Akkermansiaceae bacterium
ATGCCTAAACCTTTTGAATTTCATAACTTTGTGGTGGCTTTTATGTGGTACTAATTTGGGCCGATGCTATCACCGCCATTTGTTTTTTTTTTAGGTTTTTTTTTCGACAAATTTTTTATAAACGCCGAAAAGCCCCATAAAAAAGCGACCCCAAAGGACGCGCGCCGCAGCGGAATATCCTTCCACAGCCCTGCGAGATTCGAGAAATGACTGACCACCAGTCTTGGGGAGAATTTAAGTTTTCCTTGAGCAGGCACCCGTGGCACTACCATCGCTAAAATCAGGGTAGATAATGAGAGCAAAGACAGCACGAGCAGCGGCACAATTACCACCTTCCATGCGGCATCCGCCCCGCCGCCATGGCTGGTGAAGCGCTGATCAAATAGCCAATCTGCAAAAATTACGCCAGAGAGAATGGCTAACATCGCCGTCATTTGCTGGAGAATCATGCACCAGAAGGCCACCCAGCGCCGCCGAACTGGTTCATTTTCTAGCAATTCATGACTCATTCCACAGAGAGGATATCCTGCCGTTCCGCGCCGTGCAAGATCCACGAATCCAGAACCCATTTACAACAGATGACTCATGGGACCGCATAGACTCCGAGATCATAGAGCGCACCGGTGATTGCGAAGTCCTTCGTCACCCGCCACGCGCGGTGGCCGGTGCAACGATCAATAAATATAGAGTGGGGTTGAAAGAGGTGGAATGAGCTGTGAGAGGGTGGCTGGGGAAATTTGCGGGACACGCTCGCGCAACCATGCCAGATCACCACCACCTTCAAAGTTCACTTGCGCGACGGGTCTCGCTCGCTCGTTCAAGGCACGGGTGTGAATTTCACGTTTATTTGGCCTTGCCATGCCGAGTTCGATCATTAGCTTCGCGCTTCGTTTTTCTTTCTACTGGCAGACGGTTGGCGCCCCGGTGTCCGTCAGTTTTACTTCTCGGGGCAATTCCAGGAAGAAAACGTAACCAAACAACACAACCCCAAACCAGATACTACTATGGCTTACGCATGTGCGGAACCCACCAACCAGGCACTTAACGACCTGATCGACTCCAAATTCCGCGAATTCCGCGAAGGATCGATTGTCAAAGGCACGATTCTTGAAATCCGCCCCCAGGTCGTCCTCGTCGATATCGGCTACAAATCCGAGGGAGCCATCCCATCGAACGAGTTCGAGGACGAAGAAATCGAAATCGGTGACGAAATCGAAGTGCTCCTCGAAAGACTTGAAAACGACGAAGGCATGGTCGTTCTCTCCAAAGAAAAAGCTGCCCACAAACAAAACTGGGAAAAAATCGTCAAAGTCTTCCAAGACGGCGGTCTCGTCCGCGGCAAGGTCAAGGGAGTGGTCAAAGGCGGACTCACCGTCAACGTCGGCGTGGAAGCATTCCTTCCCGGCTCCCAAGTGGACATCATCCCACCCAAGGATCTTAACGAATACGTTGGTAACATCTACGAATTCAAAATCGTCAAGATCAACGACGAGCGTAAAAACATCGTCATTTCCCGCCGTGAAGTCATCGAAGCCGAGCGCTCCGAGCAACGCCAGACCTTCCTCCAAGGAGTCAAAATCGGCGATAAAGTCACCGGCGCGATCAAGAATATCACCGACTTCGGTGCCTTCGTCGATCTCGCAGGCATGGACGGACTCCTCCACATCACCGACATGTCGTGGGGCCGCATCAACCATCCTTCCGAACTCCTTCACATCGGCCAATCCGTGGATGTCGTCATCCTCGACGTGGACAAGGAAAAAGAGCGCGTTTCCCTCGGCCTCAAGCAGACCTCGGAAAACCCATGGGAAGACATCGAGCGCAAATACCCCATCGGCCACAACGTCAAGGGACGCGTCACCAAGCTTCTTCCTTACGGTGCTTTCATCGAAATCGAAAAAGGTGTCGAAGGTCTCGTCCACGTTTCCGAACTCAGCTGGGTCAAGCGCATCACTCGCCCGAGCGATGTTCTCGAAATCGGCCAGGAAATCTCGGCTGTCGTCCTCGGCATCAGCATCGAGGAGCAGAAAATCTCGCTCGGCGTCCGTCAGCTCGATTCCAACCCATGGGATGAAATCGAACTCCGCTACCCGATCGGCGCGACCATCAATGGCCCCGTCCGCAACCTCACCGCTTACGGTGCGTTCGTGGAGCTGGAAGAAGGCATCGACGGTATGATCCACGTTTCAGATATGTCCTGGACCCGCAAGATCAACCATCCATCCGAAGTTCTCAAAAAGAACGACGAAGTGGAAGCCATCGTGCTCGCCATCGACAAGGCCAACCAGCGCGACTCCCTCGGCATCAAACAAACCGAAGGCGACCCATGGAGCCTCATCGACGGCCGCTTCAAGGTCGGCGACCTCGTCAAAGGCACTGTTGCCAAGATCGCGTCGTTCGGCGCCTTCATCAG
>JANPAU010000443.1:0-7960 GCA_031430055.1 Akkermansiaceae bacterium
GGTGCACGGCGGAGGCTAGGTTGGCCGGCCCAGTGATCCGCTGATCTTGGCCTGCTGTGAGCTGGAGTTGGCCAATCGCCATCTGGAGTGCCACCATCGCATTGCTCCGCGCCAACGCCCGCGCGTCGCCTTGGCTAGATGCCCTAAGTGAAACTGCGCTGAGCTGGAGGAGGCCGACCGCGATGACGGTGAGTAAAATCATCAACGAGAGGGTGACAACCAAGGCGAAGCCACGCTCACGGCGTGAAAAACGCGGGATATTCAAAGGTTTCATGGGGTTTTAAGAAGTCGGTTTAGAAAGCACGTTGAATCACTCGCTTCAGGCATTTTTTTGCAGGGGTCTCCAAGCTTCCGAGTTTTCTTGCTGCAAAATTTAAATACTAGTGGTCACTGGCTACCACAAGCACAATGTAATTACATGGCACTTGTAAATTGGAAGCGAAGGCGCTTTTTGAATATCTGATGCCCGCCGCCGTTGCGGGCGGTCCGCCGGGTAAAGATGCGCCCGGCGAGCTGGAAGAGAAGCATTTGCGGAAATTGCAGGAAGTAGAAGGCGAAAACTTTCCTGCCGGAAGCCTCCAGCACCTTTATGCAAAAGCCGAAAACGCAGAGGAAACCAAGCTCGCCCGCAAACTCCGCATCCCCACGCCTAACGAAGTATGAAGCCATGGGACATCTACACCTACGATTTTGGCGAAGCTAGGCCGCACCCCGCAGTCATCGTCTCCCACCCTGATCGGGTCAAACTCGAGAGTCCGCAGTTTCAGGTGCTTTCCATGCAGCCGTCAGACCTTCTGTTAACGGGATCGATGGAGAAATCGGAGCGGAGCGGTTCCGCGCAAGAGCGAGGCTGACGCGGAGTCAGGACAGACGGAGAGCGAACGACTTTTCACTGCTGCCGACCCCATCAAACCCTTTCCACAGGGTCAAGGTTTCCCGCTGCCTGCCACAGGCGGCTACGTAAGTTAGGGGATGGTCAGATTCACCGCAGTCATGCTAACTTTTTCACTGCATCAAGGCAGATTTGCCCTGCTTTTTCACTTGGAGACCCTTAATCCTCAGGAACCACTTATCTTCCCACAAGAAGTCCACTGCCCCCGGCTAGAACGGCATCACCCTCACCCGCCCCCCCGGTGGATTGCACGGTTGAGCCGGTGATCGATTCCCGTTCAAGCCGTGGGCGGCAAGGGCCACGACAGAAATCTGACTTATTACATCATCACCCAAGAAACCATGATACCCCAATTCACCCGCTCCACCGCACTTGCAGCCACGCTCGTTTCACTCCCCCACCTCGCACTGTCACAGCAGTTCCCCGGAATCGCCCCGGAAATCGTCTCTGCTTGGAAGGCGAACTCCGCAGAAGTCGTCGTCGTCTTCAACTATGATGGCAGCTACCATCACATTCAGGGCGGCACCGCCGATCCCGCTATGGAGCGCGGCACCTTCACATGGGACAAAACCACCCAGGCTTTCACCACCCAGCCCTACATCGATACTAGCGGCAGCGCAGGCTTCTCATTCCCAGCCGCCGGCCCCCTCAATACTTCATCCATTACCATCTCTGGAAACACTCTCAACTACACTCCCAACGGCAACGCGCCCATTGCCTTCACCCGCATCGTTAACACCGTCAATGCCATCGTCGGCTCATGGAAAATCCCCGGTGAAAAATTTTCCGTTACCTTCCTCGCCGATGGCAGCTATTATCTCGCAGACGAAGCAAACGATGTCCCTTCTGGCTACACCGGTATGGAAAAAGGGACATTTACCTGGAACTCCACTAGCAAAGCCTTCACCGCCACGCCCACCATCGATACCAATGGCGACGTCGGCTTTAGCAGCCTCTCCGGCGCGACGGTGAACATCACTAGCAACTCACTCGTCATCGCCGCCGATGGCGAGTCCACTACACTCGTTCGCATCGTCACTAGTGCCTCACCGCTCAACCTGCCAGACTTCGGCACCGTTCGCTTCGCCAACTATCTCCAGACATCCAACGCCACACCAGCACTTGCCCCTTATGATCTCGGCATTGATAGTGCCCCTTACTCTGCTGAAGCCTTTGTGGACCCTGCCGTCGGCGCGACCGCTCCCACTCTGAAAATCGGCAACAGCAACCCCATCGTCCTCGATGACGAAGGCGGCGGCAGCTTCAGTATCGAGGAACCCTTCTCCTCCTCCTCCGCGCTCAACGCCTTTCTCCCCGCCTCCACTGCCCTGCAATTCAAAGACGGAACGGCCACCCCCACTGCCAATCTCACTACCAGCTCGTCTCTCACGTTTCCCAGCATCCCAAAAATCAACCTCCGCAGCGGTGACTCGTGGAGCGGCGGTGTCTATCGCTTCGGTGAAGACGAAGTTCTCCAGTGGACTCTTCCCAGCGGCTTCACCTCTTCCGAATACATTACCATCCTCAATGTCTATGATCCTCTCGACGACCAAGATGTCGTCGATGCCGAGCTTCAGGGTGAAGTCACCCATTTCGACCTCAACGGCAAACTCCAACCCGGCAGGGAATATGAAATCGAACTGGAGTTCTTCCGCATCGATGGCTCCACCACTTCCGGCGAAGGGGTCTTTACAGGGAACCTCGGCTACATCCTTTCCGCCAGCAGCACCTCCTTTACCGTTGCCGCCCTGCCAACCACCGAAGCCCCCGTCATCACCGGGCAACCCGGTTCTCAACTCGGCACTCCCAATGCCCCGCTCACCCTCACTGTCGGTATCAATGATGCCGCTTTCCCCACCACCGACTTCCAATGGCTCAGAAACGGCGAGCCTATCCCCGGCCAATCTGCCAACAGCCTCTACATCCCCAACTTCGACTTCGATGTCCACTCGGGCCGCTACACCGTCATCGCCATCAATCAGCTCGGCACCGCAGAAAGCCAGCCATTCAACCTCGGCAAAGTCGGCACCCAGAACCAACACGTCCAGCGACTGAGCCTCAGCAAACGCCTTATTTCCGAGCAGCAATCCGCCACGCTCCTCACCCCAATCGGTGCCACATTTGACGCCCGTATCGAGGGCGTCGGCCTGTCAACCACCTTTCCCTCGTCTAGCAACTCAATCACCAAACTCCTTGGTGCCACCACACCGCTCGTCTTCGATGACGACCACTGGGACGTCGAACGCGACTTCGCCGACTTCACCGCCATGCAGACTGCCTTTCCCAATGGTAGCTATGTATTACAGGCTGGTGCTGACTCTGTTTCCCTCAGATTTATCGGCAACAATTACCCCAACCAACCACTTGTCAGCTCCTCTGTCGGCACCTGGGTGAACGGCAAACTACAAGTCACCGCCGCCCAAGCCGCCGCCGGCTTCACCCTCACGTCAAATACCACCACCGGCGATGGCTTCGCGACCCTCGCCATCATCAACTCGAACGATGACGAAATTCTCTATGCCGAAGCCAATACCACTCCAGTCGCGCCGGATTTCATCACCGCCACCATCTCGCCCAATCAACTCAGCCTCGGCCAAACCTACGAAGTCGAAGTCGAGTTCGATCAAGTGAACGAGTTCACCCAACTCACCAACCGAACCTGGGCTCTCCCACCCGAGGGCAACGCCCAAGCCTTTAGCTTACAGAGCAGCACCAGTGTTTTGAAAATCGAAATCATTCCAAATCCTTCCGGGAATCCTTACACCACATGGCAAGCGAGCTTCTTCACACCCGCCCAACTCGCCAACCCTGCCATAGGCGGCGACACCGCAGATTTCGACAAAGACGGCATTCCCACCCTGCTCGAATACCTCCTCGGCGGTAACCCCACGCTTCCTAACAGCGGCCTTCTTCCCACCATCACCAAAGCCCCGGGCAGCAGCAACGTCCTCTTCACCTACAAGCGCAAAATCGCCGCCACCGGAGTGACCCAAGTCATCGAGCACGCCATGAGTCTATCACCACCGTGGACGCCCGCCGTGCATGGAGCAAGCGGAGTCACCATCATCACCGCCGCCATCCCCGGCGACGCCACCGCCGAGCAAGTCATCGTCACGATCCCATCCACCAGCGCCAGCCGCTTCGTGCGGCTGAAGGTGAGTCGCTAATTGCATCGAATGAAACCTCGTAGTACCCATCAACCATTTTCACCACTATGATCATGTCTCGTTCTCTGATTTTATATTTTATAGCGTATATTTTATAGTGGACCGACGTATATTTTATAGTGGACCGAAATAATCAAAAACTACTTGAAGGGTCATCGCGGCTATCTCCGAAGCTCCTTGTGTTGAAGTGATTGGGGAATACTTGTTGGCGAGACGCTAACACTCCTTGAAGTTGGGGGACGATGTGGACTTTCGTTGCTGCGAGACGCAGCAACCACTTACGAAAAAACCCCGCCTCGCGGTGGTGATAGAATCCAGTGCCGGCAGGAATCAAGTGACCCATGACGACGTTTTCTTTGAAACCGCTGAGGTAATCGACGCGTCCGAGAGTCGCTGCTTCAGTGAGGACACGGGTGGTGTCTTGGAACGATGCGGCGGAGATGAACGAGTCGGTTTCCAGCGAGGCTTTGGTGATGCCAAGGAGAACTGGCGTGCTTCAGGTTGACATTGCCAGGCGACAACATAGAGTAAACATGAAATTTACAGACAACCTATGTTCAAGATTACCGCAATCAAGCCGCTCTCGGATTTTGTTCGCAATACCAAGGCACACATCGAGCACCTCAACTCCACCCATGAACCTCAGATTCTAACCGTCAATGGTGAGGCAGCCATCGTGGTTCAGGACGCTGCATCCTATGAAAAAATGGCTGAGCTTGCCGAACAAGCCCGTCAGGACGCCAAGCTGCAATCCGCTATGGAGTATTTCAACCAGGGTGGGGCAGGGATCAAAGCGGCGGATGTGTTCGGAAAACTTGAAGCGAAATATCTCTGAACCATGCGGGAATACGATATCGTTTTCGCCCCCACCGCCTATGAAGATCTCGATGAAATCCTCGCCTGGTTGAGCCGCAAGGCTCCGGAAAAAGTGCCGGAATGGTATGCTGCGATCAAGGCTCACATTCAGACTCTGAGCCAGTTGCCGGAGCGCTGCCCCCACGCCCCGGAAAATGGATTGTGGGGAAAAGACGAACTGAGACAGCTACTTTTCCAAAACTACCCGTCAAAGTATCGGATCATCTTTACGGTATCCAGCAGCAGCGTTCTGATCCTGAATATCCGCCATGGTGCGCGGCGCTTTTTGCACGACGAGGAGAATGAGCTTTGACACGTTCAGACGTCAGACCCGTTGTTAACCGGGATGGATGGAGAAATTCTAGCAAATAGGCCCAGCGTCAGGTGCGAGAATGGCGTGATCTCAGCTCTAATAATTAACCCTAAAGAGGAAAATAGAATGATCGTCAAAACTCTGCAAGTGACGCAACTTCAGCGTCATGAATATGCCACTGCCGCCAATTTCTTCTCACCCAGAGGGTGAGCCAAAAAACATCCAGAAAACGCCACCCACAAGCTGGCCGCTCGACACTCCCGGTGGCCGCTTTCATGCCGAGTTGTCCGATCAGGCAGCCGCCACCCGTGAGGGCCAGTTGATTTTTCCAGTTCCTCCAGGCAAGCGGGCGATGGCAGAATTGAGAGAATTCACGACGTTGTTTATTCATCATGGGCGTAGCTTTCCGAACCGCTTTGCCAAGATTTCTTTTGGCTGCGGTTTTTCGGATTTGGAAAACAGGTGGGACGCCTGTGCCTCTTTCTCGGAAGTGTTCGAGAATCGAATCCCGGCAAGCGCCCAATTGGATTTCGGGTCCTTGCCGTGTTGGAGTTTGGTCGAAACCTTCGATGAATCCTCGTTGGCGAGGCGTCAACGCTCTTTGAGAATGCAAAAAGCCCCGGCTCGCGTGGGCGGCCGGGGCTTGGATTGGAGAACAGGCAGGAATGCCTATATCACGCGGTCGCGGCGTCTTCGTCGTCGTCGAAGGTTTCCTTCGGCACGACGATGGGCTCTGGCTCCTCGACGGTGAACTCGAACTCCGCCTCGCGGTGGTGATAGAATCCAGTGCCGGCAGGAATCAAGTGACCCATGATGACGTTTTCTTTGAAACCGCTGAGGTAATCGACTCGGCCGAGAGTCGCAGCTTCGGTGAGGACACGGGTGGTGTCTTGGAAGGATGCGGCGGAGATGAACGAGTCGGTTTCCAGGGAGGCTTTGGTGATGCCGAGCAGGACTGGCTCGCCTTCGGCGGGCTTGCCGCCGTTGGCGACGATCTCGGCGTTGACGCGCTTGAAGTTCGAGCGATCGACTTGGTCACCCCAGAGGTATTGGTCGGCATCGCCCGGGTCGGTGATTTTCACCTTGCGGAGCATTTGACGGACAATGACTTCGATGTGCTTGTCGTTGATTTCCACGCCTTGGACGCGGTAAACGGATTGGACTTCGTTGACGAGGTGCTCTTGGAGTTCTTGCGCTCCGCAGGCTTCGAGCAAATCTTCCGGCGACACGGGGCCTTCGGTGATTTGATCGCCGCGCTTGACGACGTCGCCATCGGTGACGACGACATGCTTGCCCATCGGGACGAGGTGATCGACTTGCTCGCCGGTCTCGGCGTGGGTGACGATGACCTTTTTCTTACCACGGACGTTGCCGCCGAAGGAGACGGAGCCTTCGATCTTAGCGATGACGCAGGAGTCCTTGGGCTTGCGGGCTTCGAAAAGCTCGGCCACCCGTGGGAGACCACCGGTGATGTCCTTGGTGCGGGCAACTTTACGCGGGGTCTTGGCGATCTGCGTGCCTGCGGTGACGACTTGGCCTTCCTTGACGGAAAGGTGGGCGCCGACGGGGATGGAGTAGCTGGCTTTGATTTCCTTGGTCTTCTCGTCGATGATGACGACTTGAGGATGAAGGTCTTCTTTGTGCTCAGTGACAACCATGCCTTTTTTGCCGGTTTCCTTGTCAACTTCGTTCGAAACGGTGATGCCGGAGATCATGTCGCGGAGCTCGACCTTACCGTTTTTCTCGGTGAGGATCGGCACGTTGTAGGGATCCCAGGTGACGACGGTGTCGCCCTTTTTCACGTCCTCGCCATCCTTGACGGAAATGACGGAGCCGATGACGATTTGATGGCTTTCGAGTTCGAGGCCTTCCTTGTCGCGGATGGAAATGGTGCTGTTCTTGTTGAGAACGACCCAGTGGCCATCGACGTCTTGCACGGTGCGCATGTCCTTGTAAACGAGGCGTCCAGTGTTCTTGGCCTTGATAATCGGCTGTTTGAACGTGGCGGCGGCGACTCCACCGACGTGGAAGGTCCGCATGGTGAGCTGGGTGCCTGGCTCGCCGATGGATTGCGCGGCGATGATGCCGACGGCTTCACCGATTTTCACGGGAAGGCCGGTGGCGAGGTTGAGGCCGTAGCAATTCGCACAGCAGCCGCGCTCGGCTTCGCAGGTGAGGACGGAGCGGATTTTGAGCTTGAGGACGCCGATGTTTTCGATGCCCTTGGCTTGGACTTCGTTGATGACGTCATCGATCTCGACCAAGATTCCGCCGGAGACGGGGTCTTTGATTTGCTCGCAGGAGACGCGTCCGTAGATGCGGGTGGAGAGCGAGGCGGATTCTTCGTCACCATCGTAAATGGCAGCGACGGTGATGCCGTTCGCGGTTCCGCAATCTTGCTTGAAGACGATGACGTCCTGGGCGACATCGACCAACTTACGGGTCATGTAACCGGAGTCCGCCGTCTTGAGCGCGGTATCCGAGAGGCCCTTACGAGCACCGTGGGTCGAGATGAAATACTCGAGCACCGAGAGACCTTCGCGGAAGTTCGAGATGATCGGGCGTTCGATGATTTCGCCGGAAGGCTTGGCCATAAGGCCGCGCATCCCGCCGAGCTGCTTGATCTGAGACTTATTTCCCCGGGCACCAGAATCGACCATCATGAAGAGGGGCGATGCCTTTTTCTTGCCTTCGTTGAACTCGATCTTGCGATAGAGCGCGTTGGCGATGGTG
>JANPAU010000444.1:0-4681 GCA_031430055.1 Akkermansiaceae bacterium
CGTGAGTTTGATCCAGAACGCCGCGCAGGCGATCACTCTCACGGGAAGTGGTGCTGGCCAGTCTCCACTGACTTACTCGATCGTCAATTCACCGACCAATGGCACCCTCAGCGGCACCGCTCCCAACTTGACTTACACTCCGTCGACCAACTTCAGCGGCTCTGACAGTTTCACTTTCACCGTCAACAATGGCAGTGGCGAGTCCGCCCCAGCAACCGTTTCCATCGGAATCTGGGCCGGTCTGCCAAACTCATATTTCTGGACCAATGCCGTGGCAGGAAACTGGAGCGGATCGTTCTGGACCAATGCAGCAGGTGGCTCAGTCACGCCCGCTGCGGCCGGAAATTCCACTTACCGTTTGAATTTCAATCAATCGGGCACTTACACCACGACCCAAGATTTGAACATCAACTATGTATTCAATCAGCTCAACGTCGCTGGCACTGTGACCTTCGCAGGCACCAACAGCCTGTCGCCCACGGCGAACGGCCCGTTCCTTCCGCAGATCAATCAGAACAGTGGCAACTCCGTCACCTTCAGCGCACCGATCAATCTGGCAACTGGCACCACCCTTGGCGGGACGGGTGGGGGATCGATGACGATTTCAAGTTTGATCTCCGGCACAGGCGGATTGACCAAGACCAGCCCCGGCAGCTTGAATATCACTAACACTTCCAACACCTTCAGCGGTGGCACGGTCATCAGCATGGGCACCCTCTATTTGGACTTGCAGAGGAACCAAGGACTCGGCACGGGACCGATCACCCTCAATCCGAATGGCACTCTGTTGTTAAATCGGATCGATGCGACCAACGCGCTGATCTTTAACGGCGGCACCATCTACGCGGAAAATGGCTGGGGCAACAGTTTCAGCGGTCTGGTCACCCTCAACACCACGTCAACGATGGCAGGTCCATATACCTTAGCTCTCAGCGGGGCCATCAGCGGGGCCGGTGGAATTAATAAGACGGGCAATGGAACCTTGGTTCTCTCCGGCACTAATACCTTCACCGGAGCCAATTCGATCTCGGCTGGCACCTTGCAATGCAACTCCGCCGCCGCCCTTGGCAGCGGTGCGATTAACATTATCAGTGGCGCAAAAGTCAGTTTGAATTTCACCGGCACGCGGACCATCGCCGCCCTCAGCTACAATGGCGGCAGCGCTTTGGCAGCCGGCACTTATGGCTCCACCACCTCGCCCGCAGCGAATAAAAATGACACCTATTTTGCGGGCAATGGCACCATCACTATTCTTCCAGCGAGCACCAATTCGCTTAATCTAACGACAGGGAGTAATCCATCCACACTGGGCACTCCATTGACCTTCACCGCTACGGTGACTGGCACTGCGCCGACTGGCAATGTGGCGTTCTATGATGGCACCACATCGCTTGGTAACAGTGCATTGAATGGCTCGTTCCAAGCGACTCTCACCACCACCAGCCTGGCGATCGGCTCCCACGCCATCACCGCCCAGTATGCGGGGAACGCAAACAACGCCGCCAGCACTTCGGCGGTCTTGAGCGTTGGAGTTAATAGTGTGGTCCCAGCGGCGCCGAGCCAACTGTCCGCTACGCCGCTCGTTGGCTGGGTGGGACTGACCTGGGCTGCATCCAACGGTGCGACCAACTATCAGGTAAAGCGTTCTCTCACGAGCGGTGGTCCTTACACCACCATCGGAACCGTCAGCGGAACGAGTTATACGGATACGGCAATTGTGAACGGCACGCTTTATGAATACGTCGTGTCCGCCGTGACCGGAACGGGGACTAGCGCAAACTCTGCCGCGGTGAGCGCGACGCCGATCATTCCGAGCTCGGCCAAGGATATCCTCACCTTTGTGTTTCCAAGCTTGCCTGCGGCCAATATCTCGGGGACGAACATTAATATTTCCGTGCCGTCGGGAACGAATGTGACAGCCCTCGCGCCTACCTACACGCTGTCTGCTGCTGCCTCGGGCGCTCCTGTTTCTGGCACGACTCGCAATTTCAATACGCCACAGAGCTACACCATCACCGCCGAGGATGGCTCGACAAAGATCTATAACGTCACTGCAAGTGTGAATGTAGCACCCGTGGCGACCGCGCAGAGTGTCACGGCGGCGGAAGATGTCGCCAAGTCGATCACATTGGCCGGGACTGATGCCAATGCCGATCCGCTGACCTTCACGATCATGACTCCGCCCGCTAACGGCACCTTGAGCGGCACGGCACCCAACCTAATTTATACAACCACCGCCAACTACAACGGCGCTGACAGTTTCACGTTTAGGGTCAACGACGGACTTCTTAATTCTGCCACTGCCACCGTGAATCTGACCGTGACGGCGGTGAACGACGCGCCCACAGCACTTGCTCAAAGCGTTGGCATTGGTATCAATCTCGCCACGCCAATCACGCTTGCCGCTACCGATGTGGAGGGCAGCGCGTTGACTTATGGGGTGGTGACTCCGCCCACGAATGGCACCTTGAGCGGCACGCCTCCATCAGTGACCTACACGCCGAACAATAATTATATCGGCACTGACAGTTTTACCTTCAAGGCCAACGACGGGACCGTCGATTCCACAGTCGCAACGGTGAGTCTCAACGTAACTTCATTAGGCTTCACATGGAACAGCGCCATCGCTGGCAACTGGAGTGATGCCACGAAATGGACCGCGGGTTCCGGGAGTCCAAACAGCTCGGGCTTGAGTGGATATATGCTCAATTTCAACGCGGCAGGAACCTATACTGCCACCAACGACTTGAGCGCTGGCTTCTTGCTCAATCAGCTCAACTTCGGAGGATCCTCCGTCACTCTGGCGGGCAACGGTCTAGCGCTCGCCGTCAACGGTGTCACCTTGCCCAAGATCAATCAAAACGCGAGTAATTCTGTCACCATCACCGCCCCTGTTAGCTTGCTGTCAAATGTGACCGTGGCTGGAACCGGTTCTGGGCAAGTCAACTTAGGTGCGCTGGTCTCGGGCTCAGGAAGTCTGACAAAAAGCAATAGCGGAACCCTCCAACTTTATGGTAATCTAGCCGCAAATACTTACAGCGGCGGCACCATCGTCAACAGCGGCACGCTTCTCTTGGGCTATTATGATGGCACCAGCCCGTATTGCTCGAATCCTGCGGGAACAGGTCCGGTCACACTCAACACTGGCACGACTCTTCAGTTTGAAAGAGTCGGCGCGTCGAATGCTCTCGTTGTCAACGGTGCTAGCTCGTTCTACACTCCAAACGGTTGGGGAGTTGACTGGAGCGGCCCGATCACCCTGAACGCCAACCTCACCACCAATGCTCCGAGTCGGCTGTCCTGTGCGGGTGCCATCAGCGGGACTGGTGGAATCATTAAAACGAGTAACGGCGAGCTAACTCTATCGGGCGTCAACAGCTTCACCGGTGCGACGAAAATCATCGCTGGTAGGCTGACATTCTCACAGTCTGCTTCCTTGGGTGCTGGCTCACTCGACATCACCAGCGGGGCGAAAGCCGCCTTAAATTTCACTGGCACGCGGACCATCGCTGCCCTCACCTACAATGCGGGTGCTGCCTTGCCAGCGGGCACTTACGGCTCCACCGCCTCCACGGCCACCAATAAGAACGATACCTATTTCACCGGCACTGGCACCGTGACCATCGCGCCGCTCAACAGCGCTCCCGTCGCATCCGCGCAGAGTGTTAGCACGGCGGAAGACACCGCCAAGGCGATCACCCTGACCGCCACCGATGTGGATGGAAATCCTTTGAATTACGCAATCCTCACTTCGCCCGCGAATGGCACGCTCAGCGGTACCGCGCCGAATGTGATCTATACGCCTGCGGCTAATTTCAACGGAGCGGATAGCTTTACTTTCAAAGCCAACGACGGAACCATCGATTCCGCAGCAGCGAGCGTCACGATCACCGTGACCGCCGTCAACGATACGCCCGTCGCATCTGCGCAAAGTGTCAGCACGGCGGAAGACACCGCCAAGGCGATCACTCTCACTGGCAGCGATATCGAAGGTAGTGCTCTAACTTACGCGATCGTCACTCCGCCTGCGAATGGCACACTCAGTGGTACCTCGCCCAATCTCACCTACACGCCTGCGGTAAATTTCTACGGAGCGGATAGTTTCACCTTCAAAGCCAACGACGGCAGCATCGATTCCGCAGCGGCGAGCGTCACGATCACTGTGACCGCCGTCAATGATGCGCCCGTCGCATCTGCGCAGAGTGTCAGCACGACGCAAGGTCTCGCCTTGCCGATCACGCTTGCTGGCACGGATCTGGAAGCAAATCCGCTGATGTATTCAGTCGTCACCCCACCCGCGAACGGCACGCTCAGTGGCAGTGCTCCCAACGTGATTTACACGCCCACAGGTAGCTTCAACGGAGCGGATAGTTTCACCTTCAAGGCCAACGACGGCAACATCGACTCTGCGGCGGCGACGGTGAGTATTACGGTGACTTCCGCGAGCCTAGCTTGGAACAGTGCCATCGCTGGTAATTGGAGTGACGCCACCAAATGGACCGCTGGAACCAGCCCTGTTGCCACCGGCCTTGCGAACTATATTCTCAACTTCAACGCTCTCGGCACCTACACCGCCACTAATGATTTGAACGCTGGCTTCCTGCTCAATCGAATCAACTTCGGTGGCTCCACTGCCACCCTTGCAGGTAACCGTTTGGCCCTGGTTGCCAATGGCTCCACG
>JANPAU010000445.1:0-2114 GCA_031430055.1 Akkermansiaceae bacterium
CCTCATGAGGTGGCATCAATCTTGGCGAGACGGGCTAGGGCTTGGGTCCAAGAACGCTTGGTATCGAAATGATTTTTCAACCAGCGGATGAATTTCACAATGCGCTGAATGATCAAATTGGTCTGTCACCATGGATTGCCACTTCCGCCGTCGGTTGCGTGGCAGTCCGTCCAAGGAGCGTCTCGCTCCGAGTGCTGTCCATGAGGGTGTGATCCCTGTCGAGGGAGACGCTGGCCCAGCCCTGTTTGCAGATAAATGCCTGCGAGTCCTTGCCGATGATTTCTAATAACCCGATGCCTTCCCGTCACCTCCGCATTGAATTCTCGTTTTCCAATTTGTTGAAATGCGTAACCTGACCCTATTTAAACATCCCGCACCGCAGCTTTCCACCCTCTTCTCGGAGCGCTGGATTCATCCGGCCCGTGTAGCGTGAGGTTGATGGGATGACCATGGGAAGGGGATGGATGATTGTTGAAGGGCGGGGCCTAACTCAATTCAAGCGCGGCCAATATCTGTTATTTGGGACTGGTACCCGATTCACAAAGGTGGCGCGCTACCGCCGGGAGCGCATGTCAATGGATCGCGAAAGTTCAGCCCAAGCCGAGCCCATCCGGCTCCCCTTGGCATCCAGCTTTCCCCCACATTGTCATGCGGCCTGCGGCGAGGCCGCGCCACTATCAGCCTTATTTCAGGATGAACGCCTGCAGACAACAGCCGATGGATGAAAACATCGCCCGAATTTGTTGAAATGCATCACCTGACCCGATTTATAGCACGCAGCGGGATGAATGGCGGGGCGGCGCGACGATCTTCGGGGAGGAGAATGAACCAGTGGTCTGGAGGCAATTTATTATGTTAATCCGTGTAATCTGACCCCATTTATGTTAATTCGTGTACTCTGACTCCATTGACTGGCCAAGGTGATCCATACGTGTAGCTCAAAACGGTGGTGGTGCCAACTTTCAAGTCAACTACTCAATGCTCGTGATTTTACCCTCGGGCGTTGCTTTGATTACTCCTGTGATAGGGTTGTCACCTCCCTTTATACCTACCGTGTATTTAAAGATCTCCAAACCATTGGGGCTGTGGCCATAATCAACAATCATCATCAGATAACTTTTGGTCTTCGTTGGAAAATCCGGACCGTATTTGATTGAGAAACCATTTGCGACAAGTGTCTTTCTGGCTTCAAAAATGTCATCGCCAATACTCACTTTTGAGGCAACCTGTATTCTTTTCGCTTCTATTGTTTCATTCCGCTTCATGTCACACCCAGACAAAGCTGAAGCGATAAATAGGAAAGCTACTATTTTTTGTAACATGACCCTCCTCCTTGACTTGGTGGTCGCGCGCTTCCGTAATCGCTTACACGCCCTAGTTGTTCCGCCGAATTATATGGCTGGACATCGTGCGCATAGTGCCCGGTGTAAAGGCCATTCCAAAAGCCTGCAGCCACCCGATCTGGAGTTCCCGCCGCAGGTAAATCAGTCATGAGATCGCCTTTATCATCGTAGCAGCACTGTTGCGCTGATTCTCCAAACTCCTTTGATCTCATGCACCACTTCGCTCCGGGATGAAAAGTCTGACTTGCTTCGCCAAGATCGTCCCAGTCGCCGTTGTCGCAGTCCTCCGGTTTACCGTTCTTGATACATATCTTATCGGGGCAGTCAGGTATATCATTTAACCATCCTGCGTCCGCTAGTTTCAACCGCACCCACTCATCAAAAATTTGTGTATTAGTGTAATAAGTAACTGTATACGGCTGACAATGACCTCCCATGCACCCATAGCCCTGAGTGCGAGACCCCAGCTTGGTTATGCCTCGATTGGTTAGAGATTCTTCTGCGTCGCCTAAGGCGTATAATCCCAAAAGATCCCACTTCCCAACCCCATTGTTCCTCACGAACCCATAAATATTGACTCCACCTTGTTCCTCAATCGGATCCCTTGATGGCCATCTACCGGTCATCGGATCATAGTATCTGTATAGGTAATCAGCCACACCCGTCTTTTGACGGCTACTTGGCTTTTGTCCCAACTTGTTTGCCGTCAGGAGATTGAATGAATTTCCGGCTTTTTTGAGTTGGGTGCCAGATCGTGCCGGATCCGCCTCG
>JANPAU010000446.1:0-5572 GCA_031430055.1 Akkermansiaceae bacterium
CCTCCCTGCGTTTGAGTGAAATTCGGGAAAATGACTGAATCAGTCGATTTTCGGCTTCCCGACGCGACGAACGGCACCGAAGCGTTTTTGGAATTTGTCGATGCGGCCTTCGGTATCCACGAACTGCGCAAGTCCGGTGAAGAACGGATGGGAATCAGAAGTGATACCGATCGAGATGAGACTGTGTTCCACGCCATCGATGACTTCTTTTTTCTCGGAAGTCTTGGTCGAACGGCTGATGAAGCGTTTGCCGGTAGTCATGTCTACGAAGACGACCGGATTGTATTTCGGATGCAGATCCTTTTTCATGGGAATAAATGGGCCACCACGTTACCGACGCGACGGGGCGCGGAGAATGGCTAAAAGACCCGGGCTGTCAAGCAGGCATCCACTGAGATTTCTAATATATTAGAAAAATTAGAAATTAATCCTTGCATAATATTAATCGCAGCTCTGTATTTTCAACTGTTTTTTGAGTCGCTTTCGTCACAAAAGATGGTAACTTCACGTCGTTATGGCAATTACAACGAAACGTACCCGATTCTCCCGCCGTCTTCCGGACCATGTCACCGATGAACTTTGCAATGTCCTTGCTGAAAAAAAGGTCTTTGGCTTCAACGATCTCTTTGAACGCGTTTTCGCCAATCTTAAGGTTCGCAACGCAGTCAGCGGTGGAGAAGAAATGCTCCGCCTGCGTGCCTACGAGAAACTTCAAAATCTCGTGACCCGCGGCTTGGTTGAAAAACTTGGCAAGGAATACAAGGGAACGGCTCGTGTGCACGAAGCATCCAGCGCCTACGCTGCCGCACAAGAGGCTGCTGCCCAAGAAGAAGCTTGATTCACCTCGGATTTTTATCAAGCCCGTGCCTCTCGCAGGCGCGGGTTTTTTTTCTACCCATGTCTCGCCTCACCCCCTAGACAGGTGCGGGCCACCTCACTGATTCATGCCACAAGACTACCTTCCTGTCCTTTTCCAAGTGCTCATCGCACTGGGTTTCGCCGTATCGACTCTCTCGCTCAGCATTGTTTTCGGCCGTTCTGGAAAGCGCAATGCCACGAAGGACAGTGCTTACGAATGCGGAATGGTTCCGATCGGCGTAGGCGCTCCCCGGTTTTCCGTAAAATTTTATCTGGTGGCGATGCTGTTCGTGATTTTTGACATTGAGGTCGTGTTCATGTATCCGTGGGCTGTGCAATTTCGCGATCTTGCCGCGCAAGGCCCGACGGCTTTGGTCAGTATGGCAGGCTTCGCTGGCATCTTGGTTTTTGCTTACGTCTATGCCCTGAAAAAGGGTGCGTTAAATTGGAAATCTTGAGATTGCGCCAGTCGACTTGGTTTTCTCGTAGGCGATGGGTGGTGCGTCACTGCTTGATTTGAGAATGACTGAAATTCATGAGCATTGGCACGCAACAGGCTTAACTTCGATGTCGAACTTGCGCCCGTGTCCCGGCCTAGCGACGCTCAATGATTCACAGACACCATGGTATTTCCGATTCAAATTCCCGATGATGCTCCGTTCAATGCCGAACAACGCTCTTGGCTCAATCAATTCCTCGCCCTAGCCCTCGCTCAGGGTGATCAAGCGCTGGCGCCCAGTGGACCGTCCGTACCAGTGACCGTGATTTACGGTTCGCAAACTGGCACTGCTGAGAGACTGGCCAAGAAACTCGTCAAGACTCTCAAAAAAGGCAATTTCGCCCCAGAAATACTGGAAATCGGCCACTCGAAGAGCAACCCCTTCCCCGCCCCCGTGGTGGAAAACCGCAACCTCAACGGCCCGGGCGATAAGCAGACTCACCAAGTCGCCCTCTCGCTTGACGGTGCCGATCTCAGCTACGAAGTCGGCGACGCACTCGGAGTCTATCCGCTCAATCCTCCTGACGTCGTCGATGAGATCATCGCCAATTTACCTTTCAAAGCAATCAATGTTCCAGCTCCCGGCGGCGGAGAAGTCACATTGAGAGATGCACTCATCCACCACTACGACATCGGCTCGCTCAACAAGTCCATCATTCAAAAATGGCAGGCGAAGAGCGGCTCACCCATCCTCCGCTCACTGGTCGCTACGGACGACAAGAAGGCTTATGACGATTTCTGTTGGGGCCGGGATTTGATTGATCTCGTCATCGATCATCCCGCCGATTTCGTAGATGGCGAAGACTTCGTTTCTAACTTAAAGAAACTTCAACCTCGGCTCTACTCCATCGCCTCCAGCCCACGAACCCATCCCGGCGAGGTTCACCTTTGTGTCGGCATCATCCGCTATGATACTTTCGGCCGCAAGCGGGGTGGAATCTGCTCCACCTTCCTTGCCGATCGTGTGACTGGTGATGCGAAGCCCCGTGTTTACGTGCATCGCAACAATACGTTCCGACTTCCAAGCGATGGGAGCACCGATGTCATCATGGTTGGTCCCGGCACTGGCATCGCCCCCTTCCGCGCCTTCCTTGAAGATCGCAAGGCCACAGCAGCGCTCGGGAGAAACTGGCTCTTCTTTGGAAATCCGCACCGCGCCACGGACTATCTCTATCAGGACGAAATCGAGGCTTACATTGAGGACGGCACTCTCGCCCAATTCGACGTCGCATGGTCCCGCGATCAAAAAGACAAACTCTACGTCCAGCACCTGATGTTACAAAAAGGCGCTGAGCTTTGGAACTGGTTGAACAAGGGAGCTGCCTTCTACGTCTGCGGCGATGCTTCACGCATGGCCAAGGATGTCGATCAAGCCTTGCACAAGGTCGCTGAAGAACACGGCAAGCTCAGCCCGGAAGAAGCCACGGCCTTCATCTCACAGTTGAAGAAGGACAAGCGCTACCTGCGCGATGTTTATTGAGGCTGGCGATTAGAAACCGCCGCCACGGTCAACGGCGGCGGGACTGTTCTTCAATGAAGATTTCCGCCAAGCGGAAACAACGACGGGAAAGATCCTTCGCGTCATTATCGCCGATGAGTGCAACACCTTCCTCGCTGACCTCGGCCAGATAGATTTTCCAAGCCATTTTCGTTAGCAGCTCAGGATCGATCTTCGCCCGCTGTGGCGCTTGATGCTGCGGCTGGCCCTGCGGCCCCGGTTGAGGCCGTGGCCTCTGATCTTGGGGTGACTCGGCGCTTCTTAGCTCAGATGCCGCAGTATTGTTAGTTTCCTCGCTGAGTGATTCTGCGGTCGGGTTCTGTGGCGTATTCGACTGGCCTTTGCCCTTGCGACGACGACGTTTGCGTTTAGCGGAGTCGGATTGCGAGGAAGTGTTACCTGCCGATTCAGATTCGGACTCCGGCCAGTCATTTCCACTCTGCGTCTCATCTTCCTGCGATTCTTCTCGCTGTGGTGTCGACGGAAATGGAATACTGGGAAGTTCAGCGACGGGCTCAGACGGGACATTTTCCTCAGGCGGAGCTTGCTTGGCGCCTTTCTTCGAGCGGGGAGTGGAAACCCGGCGAGAGCGGGGTGCCTCTCTGGTGGTAGGTTTCGGAGTATTTTCAGTGGAAGATGCAGTGTCGTCAGTCATGTGGTTGCGGAGAAAGAAGCCCTCCCAAGTGGCTGACGTCGAGAATATTCAAGCACCAGTGCGTCTGAGAACCGCATGAAATTCACCTCACTCCCAGATTCAGCAAGCGACCGATCAAATCAGAAATCACTTCGATTTCAGCGTAGACTTACAAAACTCCAAAAGATCACAGAAACTATTTCCAACAGGAGGTCTAAAATGAATTGCGAAGTCCGACCAGCTGGTTTTTTCTCTCCGGGCTGTCAGGGGCTGTGGAGGTTCGGCAAGCGAACCCCGCCAGGCCTTGATCGGAGCAACGGTAGTTTGTCCGAGCTTGCCGCAGATTCCCTGGCAGCATTTTTTTGGCACCAATGGGTTATCGCTCCGAAGACAGCGCGTGGGACGAAGGAAGCGTTCCTGTTAAGAAACTGCAGCATTCGCAGATAAATTCAAATTCGTCCTGAGAATCGCGAGTCGCGACTCAGCCCAGTCCAAGAAGCTTCTTGAAGCGAACGAGAGCGCCTTCCCACGCCACTGAATTGCTAGGCGTGAAGGTGCTAAACTCAAATGAGCGGCGGATCAAATCCCGCCCCGCTTGGATGTCTGGCAAATGGCCCGTGCCGATCATCTGAGTGATTACGTTTCCACATGAAGTCGCTTCCACCGGTCCAGCGACCACTTCCATACCCATCGCATCGGCAGTGGCTTGACTGAGAAGTTCATTCTGAATGCCACCGCCGCCGGCGTGGAGTCGAGTGAAATCCCGGCACGTCAATTTACGGATATGATCGTAAACGACTCGGTATTTCAACGCCAGCGAGTCGCTGGCCACTCGAAGAACTTCGCCATGATCACGCGGGACCGGCTGACCCGATTTCTCACAGAATGCCCGGATCTTGCCCGGCATTCCTCCGGGTGTGGCGAAGGTGGCATCGTCCGGATCGATGAACGCAGTGAAGGGTTCCGCATCGCCTGCGAGTTTCGCCATTTCCGCATAACTCATTTTTTCACCATCCTGCTCCCACTGCCGCTTGCACTCTTGGATGAGCCACAAGCCCGCGATATTTTTTAAAAATCGGACACTATCATTCACGCCTAACTCATTACAAAATCCAAATGCTAACGCCTCGGGCGAAGTGATCGCCTCGTCTTCTTCCACACCCATGATCGACCAAGTGCCCGAAGAAAGCCACAGACTCCCTGGCCCACTCATCGGGATGCCGCCGACCGCCGACGCGGTGTCATGACTTGCCGATGCCACCACCGGGATGCCCGCCCTGCCGATGATCGCCGCCACTTCGTCACGGATCGGGCCAAGCACCGTGCCCGGCGCGACGATTTCCCCGAAAATCTTGCGCGGGAGACCTAACGCATCGATCACCCCCCAAGCCCACTCGCCCGTCGTGGAGTCCATCAGCTGTGAGGTCGAGGCGACTGTCCGCTCGACGGCCTGTCGCCCTGTGAGCCAGTAACCCAGAAGATCCGGCATGAACAACAAACGCTCGGCATTGCCCAAGGCTGGACTCTTCTTGCGCGCCTCAGCCAACAAATGAAGCGAGCTGTTATAAAAATTGGTCTTGATCCCCGTCTGTGCAAAAATTTCCTCCTCAGGTAAAATCCCATGCATCACCTCCGCCATCCCCTCGAACCGTGAGTCCCGGTATTGGTGCGGCATCCCGAGCAGTTCGCCATTGCCATCGATCAGGCCGAAATCACAGCCCCAAGTATCGATGCCGATCGAGACGATGCTCTCGCCGTGCCGCTCAACCGCCCGTCGAAGTCCCTCAAGAATCTCGCGGTAGAGGCCGATGGCATTCCAGAATGAGCCACCCGGCAGATCGGTCCCGGGATTCTCGAAACGGTGGAGTTCTTCAAGCTCCAGCGTGATCAGATCCGTCTTCGCAGCGATCACACGACCGCTGCCTGCGCCTAAATCCACGGCGATAAATACTTTGGGAGAAGTCATTTCTTGATGTTTGGATAAAGACACATGGTTTTTCAAAGTCCCCGCAGATGCAACGTCGAACCCAATCAGGAATAAATATCATTCTTGTGTGTGTCGAGCTCTCCTTGCGGTTCGAGG
>JANPAU010000447.1:0-3406 GCA_031430055.1 Akkermansiaceae bacterium
CCATCAGCCCGATCACCGATTCCATCTCCTCGGAACTGAAGGCTGCGGGATCGAAACGGGACGAAAGTCGGTTTTGGCGTTGGGTGATCATGGTATCTCGGACATTCACAACAAAGCCGCCAAACGCAACAAACGCAACGCAAATATCGCCCCCGTTCGTTAAGCGAGCTCTCCATTCCACTTTCCAGCCATGCCCGTACGCCGCCGCCAAGCCCCGCCCTAGCTCAAATTCGATCATAAGCTGGTCCTCCAGCAATGGATTTTCTCCCTGCTAGAGGCGCAGGATATTTACAGCCTCTGCGATGAGGAGTTCCGCCATCCGGATGCCGAGAAATGGGATACGGAAAATGTCAACGTCGCACTGATGGGAAGCCGGAGTGAAAAGAAATTGGAGAAGCACCACCTCGCCTTCCTCGACCAAGAAGCGCTGCACCTCCGTCTCCAACAGCTCAAGAACGAGCGCGGCTATTACAACCTCAGCGTGTCACGCGCCGCCGTGGAAAACCTGCTTACCGATCCCCACTGGTATTCCCTCTTCATCCCGCCGGAAAAACTCAACGCCTCCCGTTTCGACAAGGTTCGCGTCTGGCAACAGATCGCCGAAACTCTGCTCTGCGGCTACTGTGAGCGCCTCTACAAATTCCGCAAACAGGCGTGGGAAAGCGAACACGCGAAAGTCTATGATTTGACCCCAGACGATCCGAACTTCGTCAAAGAATACATTTTCCAGATCGACCGCAGTGAGACCGAACTGATCGAACAAATCGAAGATCTATCCGCCACCGGCAGGAGCGGAAAACTCTTCAGCTATCGAGGCCAACTTCGCCGCGCGCGCATGTGCTGCTTCAGAAGGATGAACCGGAGACCTACATCGGGAAGTTATTCGAACTCATGCTGACCGACGCCGGGACGCAAAAGACCCAATCCCAATAAAATCTACCATGCCCCTCCACCGGGCCGCTCAACAGATGATCTGGAAAGCCGAGGAGTTTTTCCCGGCAGGGTGGAAGAGTGGCAGGCGAAGTAGGCCAAGGAGAAGCCCGCGCAAGGCGATCTTCTCCATCCAACAAATACCCCCTCCCCCCGACATCGGCTTTCGCGTGCTCAAGGTGGACAGCTCGAACATGGCGGACGTTTACGATCAGCCGGACGAGCTGACGCAAGACACGCTTGCGCTGCATGTGGACAAGCTCAATGAAGACGCTGTGAGGGTAAAGTGGATACTTGACGGAAAGCCGGAAAGCTGGAAAGCTGGATTTATGAAAACGACGATTGATTTGCCGGAGGATTTGGTTCGAGAAATGAAGTTCCGTGCGGTCCGTGAAGGGCGCAAGCTGCGTGAAGTGGCGGAAGAGGTGTTCCGCCGCGGCTTGGCAGCACCGGCGCCATTGCCCGGCGTCCGCCATCGGGTGAAACTGCCGATCATTCCGGCACCGGCGGGAGCCAAGCCGTTCGAAATCAGCGGAGAGCGCCTGTTGGAGCTCGAAATAGAAGCGGCAGGGGAAAATCCAGGCGCATGAAATACCTCTGCGACAGCAATGTGTTTCTGGCCCTTGCGGTGGAACAGCATGTCCATCATTCTCTGGCCGCAACTTGGTTCGGGGCTTTGACCGCAGCGGACACGGCTTCATTCTGCCGGGCCACCCGGATTTCATTCTTGCGGCTGCTGCTTTCAAAGTGAGGTCGATATGCAATTGCTAAATGGTGACGCATTTTATCCTCATGTTTCTCTGTGTAACAGCCGGGAAAAACGTTTTACAAAAAATCAAAAATCGTAACACGTTTTCTGACTTGCGGCACACCCATATTCCTGTATTTATTGGCACATGAAAACGACGATTGACTTGCCGGATGAGGTTTTAGTGAAAGCGAAGGTTTTCGCGGCGGAGCAACGGACGACCCTACGGGATCTCGTGCTGCGGGGACTCAAGCTCGTGACGGAGGCACCAGAGCGGGATGACGAGAAACAACGCAAGACGGCAATCAAGCGCTTGCTCGAAGGGATGCGGGCCAGCAATACGGAACCGATGGTTCCACTGAAGCGGGAGGAAATTTATGATCGCTGAGGTGTTTCTGGATTCCAACGTGCTGCTTTACGCCTGCTCTGCGGCACCGGACGACGCGGAGAAGCGCCGGGTGGCGGAAGGTCTGATGCTGGGTGGTCCTTTCGCACTCTCCGCGCAAGTGATGCAGGAATTTATCGCGAACGCCTTGCACAAGCCGCGTCTGGGCATCAGCGAGGGTAACATCGACGCGACCCTCCAGATGGCGTCTTTGGTCCGGGTGCAGTCGGTCACCCGAGAACTGGTGCTTTCCGCAGTGACGCTGCGTCGGCGTTACAAGTTGTCCCAATGGGATGCCACCATTCTCGCCGCAGCGATGGAACTTGGTTGCTGCGTGGTCTATTCCGAAGACATGAACGATGGCCAGGACTACGGTGGAGTCCGCGTCGTGAATCCATTCATCTGAGGAATTCAAGTTGGTAATACTCTCACCTTGCGGCACACCCACATTCCTGTATGGTGACCTTGTTATGAAAACCACCTTGGATTTACCGGACGATTTACTCATCGAGGCCAAGATCGTCGCCGCGCGGCGACGGACGACGCTGAAAGCGATGGTCGAGCACGCGCTGCGGCGAGAAATCGCCCCGGCTGTCCAGCTCGATGCTGACAGCCTGCTTGAAATGAATGAGTTGGGGATGCTGGTGCTGAAAAGGCGAGAGGGTTCCGGAATCACTCTCGAACAAATTGATGCGATTCAGGATGAAATCGACCGGGAAGACATGGAACGCGCACTCAATCCCCTCGGCAGATGATCTATCTCGCAGACGTCAATTTGCTGCTTTTTCTTGCTGATCCCGCCAGTCCGTTTCATTCGGCGGCGAAATCATTTTTTAAGCGGGCCTCGACCGAGGGTTGGGCCACCTGCCCGATCACGGAGAATGGATTTGTCCGGATCCTCGGAAATCCGCGATTTCCCGCTGGTCCTGGCAGCACCCGAACGGCGCGCACGACCCTCCAGCAATGGAAATCGACCCCCGCCCACCAGTTCTGGGCGGATGACCTGAGTCTCTGCGATTCCGGCTTTTTCCCGGATCTCCCTTCCGCCAAACATCTCACGGACTGCTACCTGCTCGCCCTGGCGGTGAAGCGTGGTGGGAAGTTGGTGACCTTCGACCGGCGCATCGATCCATCGTGGATTCCCGGCGGAGAAAAAGCGCTTCTCGTTCTCGATGCCACAAGCTCATGAAAATTCAGTTCAAACACCAAGCCTACCAGGCGGACGCCGTGGACGATTGTTTCGCCGGGCAGCCGAAAGCCGAGGGCGTCACCTATCGGCTCGATCCCGGCAAGCTCGCCGCATTCAGATCCGCGAGACGATCCGCGCGCACTTCGACAACGAG
>JANPAU010000448.1:0-4058 GCA_031430055.1 Akkermansiaceae bacterium
TACCACAGCACCTTTTACCGCGAGCAATGGAAACTCAAAGCCGCCCACGGCATCGAACTCACCCGCAACCTCATGTGCTCCTGGCACGACCACCTCGCCGACCGATTGAAGCCGCTCTATCAACTCATCGCCGCCCGCATGCGCGAGGCCGACTACATCAAAATCGATGAAACCCCGGTGCGATGTTTGGAACCCGGCGCGGGCAAGACCGCGTCGGGGTACTTCTGGGTCTATCACCACGCCGAACACGGAGTCCTTTTCGACTGGCACAAAAGCCGCGCCAACACCTGCCTTGACGAAATACTCATCGGCAAGAATGGCGAGTCATCATTCCACGGCCATCTCCAAAGCGATGGCCTGCGTGCCTATCGCACCTTCATTGAACGGCACGCGAAGTTAGAGATCACCCCGGTCTCCTGCCTCACCCACATCACGCGGAAATTCAAAGAAGCCCGCGACGAACATCCCCGCATCGCCGCGCGCATCCTGCTTCTGACCGGCAGCATCTATCAAGTCGAGAAGCTCAAAACCCGTCCGGCGGCCTGTCAGACCATCGAAAGCCGGGTTGCATAGATGCCATAGCCGCCAGACCTCTGGCAAAAATGCGAGAGGTGCTCTGTTGACCGCTTACGCTTTTACTGCTGGTTTACCCTCTATCTCTTCGGTAAAAAGGGCGTGAATGTCGTCATGCGCAACAACGGCATCCGCAAGCCACCTCAGGTGTCTGACCAGTTAGATGTGTAACCCATGTCCTCGGTTCATACCTTGGATGGAGCGTCTTCGCGCCTGTTAGCTAGACTGGGCTCATCCTTGGATACGCAGGCTGACGATCTCCCGAATGACTACCTTTTTCTCTGGCGTAACGCAAAAAACTGCGTAACCGCTGACTTCTCTGCTCTCGCCTCCTCCGACATCTGTGGCCAATTCACAGGAACCTTGGAATTGCACGATCAGGAGGTCGTCACCAATCCAGCCGAAACACCCTCCAGACCACTCAATCTCAAGATTCGCTAGGTTCTTCCTAGTTGATGCGATGAGTGTCTCCACATCGGGTAAGGCTAGCAATTCGATCTGACCGACTTTCACTTCGGCGACGAATAGACGAGAGTGGCCATCACCACGGGCTTCGTAGCTAGGCATGATAAAGGCGGCGCACGTGCCCGTCTTGCTCCATACGCATGGCACATCACCCACCTGGGATTCCGGAGCGAACCTCAACGGGAACGCTTGAGGTTTGGAGTTCTTGACGGATCGGACGCAAGGACACGAAGCTGTATAATTCCTTCATCCTCTCTAGTAGCATTCTCAAGCTTGACACCGGATGGCAGTGGCATCTTGGAAATCTCAATGGCTAGCCCATCTTGATTCTTAGTAAGCAAAATCGGAGGGTTTGCACCAAATGCGACGGAAATTACCGCCAGCGAGATTAGAATTTTTTTCATATTGATAGCGGAACGTCAGACGTGTGTCACGGCGGAGGCTAGACGTCCAGAGCAAAGCGAAGGAGGGACGTTATCCGCCGTTGCCACTATCGTCTTTTTCGGCTTCTTTTTTAGGATTCTCTTATTTTGTAAATCAGCGCGAACTTCTCACCAGCTTTATCTACAAATGGCATGAACTCGTAGTGCCCAGGATTCTCAGGCGGAACTGTAAACTTTAGTTCACCGTGCCTCATCGTAGATCCGATCCCACCCTGCATCGGGATATATTGCTTGTAGGGTCCGCCATCTCTCGTTCCTATCATCTCTATAAAATCGGAATGCTTCTCCATTTGCGCCATGAGTTTATTGATCTTGTTACTAGTCATGGTGAATTGAATATCTTGCTTTTGTTCACTACACGAGGGCATCAATGACAATGCCGGAATTAGGGCAAACAATGGTAGGAGCTTCATAGTGAGTTAGTGTGTTGATCTTGATTGGATCTTCTCGCCGAGATTTTATGGCTGAAGCCCGAAGAGAGCAAGACCTTTGAAAGGACAATGTGAGGCTTGTTTAGGATTTTCGTGGGCTACTGCGGAAAAACGAATTCTCCGCAGCCTATCCAACATTAAATCGATATCTGAATACACTATGACCTAGACTTACTACGTCGGACTCGGTGTCCACAAGGAAACAATTCCATCGCCCACGCCCTCGGCGGAAGTTGCGAGGAATCCACCTACCACGGCCAATGTTCTGGAAGCATCGTTGCCGTAACCAAAGCCCTTCAAAAACTTGCCGAAAAGCTCAAAGTCGAATTTTGTGACCTCAAAGTCTGCTGCGCTCGCACCGATGCTTCGAAAATGGGATCAGGTCTCTTAAATTTACATTAATATGTTCACGCGAAGCCCGACCCCATTTCCGACTCCATTCATTAATGAATGCGAAGCCTGACCGCATGGACGGAGGCAGCGAAGTCAAAGCCGTCTGGGTCGTTCTTCACCATGGGGCAAAGGTCCGAGTCTGATTGGAACCGCCCTGTATGGAGCCGTAAGCAGGGTGGTGTGGGACTCGGGAGCTAATTACTCCCGGAGACCCGATTCGGCTTCTTCTCTTTCATAAACATGTGGTCCTGAGGCCATGAACTGAGAAATATCATCAGATGCAAGTGCTGCACCTTGGGAATCTTTAAGTATAATTTTCCCATTATCATGCAGTGTGTAGCCATTGGGTAACTCAATTGAGTTACGACTACACGAAACCAGACAACATAGCGCCACCAAAGTGATGATCTTTTGTAAATGGAAAATCATTATTATTAGCCGAATAGCTTTATTCGTAGGATGTCGGAATGTGATACCCGAAGTTATTATTTTTCAAAGGATTCGCTGGGACTGCTTAATTTGACAAGGCTTTTCTGGGTGGCGGGCGCGTATATCCGGTGAGGTCGAACCGGGAACCTGCGGTTGACATGCCCTAGCAGATATCACGCGGCTGAAGCGGGGGGATGGGGTGATCCTGGAAAGTGGGGACAATGAAACGGTTTTGAAAAATCTTGGAATTGTGAAGATGCTGCTCTGCCGCGTCTGCTGCTTTACAGATTTGCAAAACGTAGCGCTGGATCACTTGGCTTTTCGGGAATCGTTCGCGCGTGATCATTCGTGGTTTGGTGGGTTAAAGAAAGACGACCTTGTTGCTGGTTTCTTCGTCTGGCCCTGCGGCAGAAGGGGGCAATCAGGTTCCTCCTCCTTGTTTCACCCGTCCTGATGCGCGGGAGGGCGGGCGCTTTAACTACAACGGCCGCAACGTCGTGTGAAAAAGTGTAGCGCTGCAACCTTGGATTGATCTAGGCTTCCTTTGTCTTCACCATGCGTCTCGCTGTCATCAATCTCGTCGGGCTTTCTCAATCGCTGCTAGGCGAGCACATGCCGGGGTTGACGAAGTTTGCGAAGGAACACGGCATCCAGTCATTTTCCCCAGCGTTTCCGGCAGTTACTTGCACGGCGCAGTCGTCGATGGTGACCGGCACCTCGCCCGCCGAGCATGGCGTGGTGGCAAATGGATGGTATGACCGGGAAAACGCAGAAGTGCGGTTCTGGAAACAAAGTAACGCCATCGTGCGTGGCGAAAAGCTCTGGGACAAACTGCGGCGGGAAATTCCTGGGTTCACCTGCGCGAAACTATTCTGGTGGTATAACATGCACTCGACTGCAGATTTCTCGATCACGCCGCGGCCGCTCTATCCGGCAGATGGGCGAAAGGTTTTCGACGTTCACACCCAGCCGATGGGGATGCGCGAGGAGCTGAAGAAAGATCTCGGACCCTTTCCCTTCCAGGCATTCTGGGGACCTGCTGCGGGGATTGCTTCTTCGGAATGGATTGCCGCTTCGGCGAAATGGGTGGAGGAGAAACACTCACCGACGTTGAGCTTGGTCTATCTTCCGCACTTGGATTATCCGCTGCAGAAGGATGGACCGCTGGCAGCTAACATTCCGGAGGAGCTACGCAAGATCGACAAACTAACAATCGAGCTGATCACGTTTTACGAATCGCGTGGAATCCGGGTCTTAGTGCTTTCTGAATACGGCATCTCGCCGGTGACGCGGCCAATTCACCTCAACCGCGTGTTTCGGGAAA
>JANPAU010000449.1:0-8504 GCA_031430055.1 Akkermansiaceae bacterium
CCGATCAGGAAGCATGCCAGCGATTTCAAGGCAAGCACAAGTCGGTGAGCGAAGTGGCACGAGCGCTCGCAGCAATCACGGACTATTCTTTCCAGGCAGGCAGCGTTTCGGAAAGAATCGCATCGATTTTCTGACACTCCGAGGCTTTGAGCCAAGCGTAAGTGGGATCCTTTCCCGCAAGTGCGGCGTGCATTTTTTTCAGCACTGAGAGTTTCACCTGTGCCGGTAGACTTTTGAACGCCTCGGAATAGATCATGTAGGAGCACCGGTATTTGAACAACCGCTCGTAGAGCTTGAAATCCGCTAGCGAGCGCCCGTCCTTGGTTTTTGGGAAACGTGCTGTGAATGCTCTTTGAAAATCTGCATTGCCTTCGAGGTCTTCACCGGAATCAGCTTCTCCTTTGAAGAGCAGGTAGTTCACGATTTTATCCGCCATGCTATCTGTCACCAGTCCGGCGGACCCTGAATCCGGATCCGCTTTAGGGTTGAGCACTTGGCTCATGAAAAGTGCGCGCCGATAGTTCATCGTCGCCGCATTGAAGAGGTTGTGCATCTTGCATTGATGTTCCAAAACAAGGAGCGCCACGATGTCACTGGTGGATCGTAAGTATTTACTAACATCAAGCGTGCTCGCTAAGTCAGGTAGGTGGCTTGGTTTCGCCTCAGGAGTCACATCTTCCGCGAAAAATTGGTTCCCCAAATGCGGTAGTGTGCTACGCCCAGTGACATAGTAACCACCCCAGCGCTCGGCGAGCGGAGTCTCGTGGTTCACCAAGCGTGTTCCCTTCGCGAGCAAGGGGTGTCCGTCTTTGTCTGGAAAGACCGACCGAATCAGCATCCCGGGCACGTTCTCGGTATTCGAGGTGGCGTGGCAGGAAATACAATTCGTGAAGTCTCGCTCGATTTTTAATCCGCGTAGCGTGGCTTCGATGAGATAGTAAACTGGCCCCAGTTGGGGGTCTTGGATGATGACTTCAATGTCGCCACCGGGAACATAACCGACGTAAGCGTTTTCCGAAAAGTATAGACTCCGTGGATTCTTCGGATGGATCAATGGATTCTGGTGGCTGGTTTTTGAAAATACCAGAACCTGCGATTCTTCGGGAACTCGCAGTTCGTGTAGGACAAACCTCAGTCGATCAAGTCCGCTGGTGCCTTTGATTTCCCGCGCACCCGAGGCAAAATCAGCGGCAAGCTGCGTGAGTGCGTTGTTAGCTACTGTGTCTGAGTAGCGAATCGGGGGCATTTCCCAGAAATCGGAATCAGCTGCCACTGGCTGAATGAATGCACAACCTAGCAGGCACCACTTGATGGGTATGGAAGATGGAATCATTATATATTTTCTTTAGCTACAATCCTGACTCGTTCCGCACTGGGTGCAGACTCGACAAGCTCCAGCGCGAATGACCTTATTCGAGCCGCAATGCGCACAAATAATGCTCATGCCGTATTGATGCAGGCGTGACCACAAAGGGATTCATGATGATGAAAATGCGAAAGGTAGGTGGCGAACTAATTCATAATTTTTTAGTGTCCATCCCGTTTTCCCGTGCTTCACTGCCGCAGCCAACGCGATGTCGCTTACTCAATCCGAAGATACTTTATTATTGGTCGATCCCGATCTGGACTTCCTCGCTTGGTCGACTAAGCACCTGTCCGCTAAGAATTTGCGGGTTCTTCGCTGTGATAATGCCGCGAATGCGCTGAAAGTCATCGAGAAAACCGCCGTCAGCGTGGTGGTGGCGGCGATGGAGTTGGAACCCTTCGACGGGATGGAATTGCTCGGCCGCATCATGCAGCAAAGCCCGCAAACTCTCGTCATTCTCACGGCGGGCTTTCCGACGACCGGCCAAATCATCGAGGCCACCCAGCGGGGTGCGCACGATGTTTTGCGCAAGGAATCGCTGGCTTTCGAACTTCGGCCAGTGGTCGAATCCGCGCTCCAGACTCAGGAAGATCGCCGCAGTGCTGGGCAGTCGGATTCTGAAATGCCCAAGCATGACGGGCGAGTGAAAATGATCGGCGTTTCTCGCGCCTTGCAGGAGGTTTTCAAACTCGTCGGCCGGGTTGCCCGCTCCGATGCACCGGTTCTCATCGCTGGGGAGAGTGGAACCGGCAAGGAACTCGTCGCCAAGGCCGTACACGAATACAGTCCCCGCAGGCAGCAGGAAATGATCACCATCAACTGTGGTGCCATTCCTGAAAATTTGCTAGAGAGCGAGCTTTTCGGTCACGAAAAAGGCTCCTTCACCGGTGCCATCGCCCGCCGCGCAGGACGCTTCGAGCAAGCGGATGGCGGCACGCTCTTCTTGGACGAAATCGGCGACATGCCGCTCTCGATCCAAGTGAAGCTGCTGCGCGTGCTGCAGGACGGCTCATTTTCCCGCGTGGGGGCCAATGAGACCCTGACCACCGATGTCCGTATCGTGGCTGCGACGCACAAAAATCTCGTCGAAGAAGTCGCCGCAGGGCGCTTCCGCGAAGATCTTTACTACCGGCTCAACGTCGTAGAAATCAAAATTCCCGCACTCCGGGAGCGGATGGAAGACATCCCGCTGCTGGCAGAATTTTTCCTCCAGCGCATCACCCGCAAGAACGGCATGGCGCGCATCCGCATCTCGGCGGAGGCCATCGTGACGCTACAGTCGCACCATTGGCCGGGAAATGTCCGGGAATTGGAAAATACCATCGCCCGCGCGTGTGCCCTAGCCTCTTCGCAAATCCTCCTGCCTGCTGATATTCCGCTGGCCTCTGCTCCGCGGAAATCCCCTGCCGGATTCACGGCGGCGATGGACCAAGTGATCAACGCGGCGCCCATCGGTGAGGATCTTATCGGCTGGCTGAGTGGTGAAATCGCCGGACGTATCCTTGACCAGTCCGATGGCGACCTCAAGGAAGCCTCAAACCGCCTCAATCTCCCCATCGCAGATCTCCGGAAAATTCTCTCACTCAAGAAATAACATGCTCCACCTCATCGAACACCCCCTGATCGGGGATGAGTTCACAAAGCTCAGAGCCCCGCAGTGCCCTTCACCGGATCGCCTCGACCGCTGCCTCAACACCCGCGGCGATATTTCCCCCGGTCTAGCAGATGCCAGAGATCGTCTCTTCGGCACCCGTGCCTGAATTCGCACGGTTTTTCAAGGATCCGAGCTGGCAATGGTCGCTTTCTCCTTTTAGGTTCCTCCGTCCGATGAAGCTGTGGCCCTTTTACCCCCTCATCCTGCTCGCCCCGCACTCCGCCCTTGCCGGACCGGCGGAGGCATCTGCCTTGCAACGAGGTGACCAGGCGCTTGCCGCCGGGCTTTGGGAAGTCGCGGAACTGCACTTTCGGCAGCAACTGGCAAATCCAGTGCTCGCCCCGGAGGTGAAATCTCAAGTCGCGATCCGGCTCGCAGAAACCTTGATCCGCGAAGGAAATCCGACTGAAGCGCTCGATCTCCTCGGGCAATCCTTCGTCGCAAAAAATCCAGCAACCCCATTTTGGAAAGCCCAGGCGCTGGCCGGTCAACATCGCTTCTCCGATGCGATTGAAATTTTTTCAACTCTGCTAATCGATCCCAAATCTCCTCACCGGATTGAGGCCGGCTTGACCAAGGCCAGCCTGCTGCTTTCGCTCGATCAAGCCCAAGCCGCGCTTGAAACGCTCACCGCATTGCTCCCGGGAGCAGACTCCGCAGCAGCGTTGTTGATCCAGCTCAATCAGGTAGAGATCCTGCTGGATCTTCAGCAGACCGCTGAAGCTCGCCTCGCCATGCCGCCTGCGGAAAAAATCGCCACCAAACACCAAGCTCAGGCGGCATTTCTCGAAGCTCAATTGCGACTCCAAGAAGGCCGCGCTCTCGATGCTCAAGTGGCCTTCCAAGAGTTGGTCAATCAGCCTCAAAATCAGTCCCTGACGCGCTATCACTCGGCTGCGATCGGACTCGCGGACTCCATTCAGGCGCAAGGCGATCCAGATACGGCCGTCAAATCGTTGTTCGTATTTCTCCAAGAACACCCGGACTCTCCCCGGCTCAGCGCAATTTTCCAGCGGATCCTCCAGTGGCTTCCTGAAAAACCCACAGTTAGCGACCCAAGCCTCGAACGCATCGCTCAGTGGATCACGCCATTCGCGCTTCAAGCGAGCGGCCTCATTGTCACCACCCCCTCCGACACCGGCGGCGATGCCATTTCCGCATGGCCGGACGACGAGAAGACTACGAGTCAAACTGACTTGTTAGCCTATTCACTCTACACCCGTGCGATCGGCCTCCACCGGGTCGGCACTCCTGAATCACAGGCCGAAGCCCGCCAATTATTATTCCGCCTGCGGGTCGAGTATCCCACTCACCCGCTGACTCAGCGTTCGCTCTATCAACAAGCACGCTGGTATCTCGACGCGGGATTCATCGATCAAGCCTTCGCCATGCTCGACACGCTCCGAGAGACTGAAAGCACGCCCACATTGAAGGGTGAAGCCGCGTTTCTCAAAGCCCACGCCGCCTATGTGAATGGCGATCCACAACAAGCCATCCAACTCTTCGACGAGGCCGCGAGCAACCTCACCGCCGGCGAAGCCAAAGCTGCTAGACGACAAGCCGCGATTGCTCGCCTCCGCAGTGGAGACGTCAAGGGAGTCACCCTCATCCAGCAACAAGGCACCCCACAGGACAAGGAACTCGGAGCAGACCTGGATCTTGAAAAAGCCCTCTCTACCACACCGCCGGATGCCGCACGCAAGGCAATCGAAGAATTTCTAACTCGTTTTCCGGATCACCCCAGAGCCACTGAAGCGCGCCTCGCCGCAGCGGAAGTCGCGCTTGCATCGTCTCCAACGGACGCCGCCTTTGCGCAGGCTCAACTGGACAGCTTGCCCGCCGAGCCAAATGCATCCTTGGCCCCGCGCATCGCTCTTGCTCGCCTTCGCCTCGCCGATTCGGCAGGTGATCAAGCTGCTACCATCGCCGCAGCCCAAGCGATTCTTGAGACCTACCCGACCACACCCGCCGCCGCCGAGGCTGCGCTTACGCTTGGTAGAAATCTCTTCCAGTCCGGCAGCTACAACCCTGCTCGATTGGTCCTTGAGAAGCTGGCTGCCTCCGACATTCATCCGGCCCGCGCCCAAGTGGCATGGCTTCTAGCAGCCCGCTCGGCGGCGCTTGTTGGCACTTCGCAATCCAAGGAAGAAGCCTTGATTCTTTTCGACAAAGCCATCGCAGCCAAAGGTCCGGTGAGTTCTATTTCGATTCTCGAGAAAGCCCGCCACCTGATTGATATGAATCGCCTCGCTGAAGCCTCCGGCTTCCTTGGGAAATGGATCACGACCCTTCCGGCAGAAGACTCGCTCCAGCTTCCCGCCGGATTACTTCTTGGTGAAACCCTTTATGCGCAAGGTAGCTCGAATCCTGCATCACTCGTCGATGCGCTTGCCGTCTATGACAAGCTGCTCGCCCAAGCCAAGAACCAGCCCGCATTATTTAACCGACTGCAATACCTCCGCGGCACAACCCTAGAGCAACTGCCCGACGAAAAAAATTCTAGCAAGAAGCGCGAAAAAGAGGCCTTCCAAGCCTATCACTCGGTGCTCGAAGCCACAAAAGCTCCGCAAGAATGGGAGTATTTCGAACGCTGTGGATTCCGCGCTCTCGCTCTCCTTGAAAAAGCCGAGCGCTGGTCCGCCGCCATCACCGTCGCCAAGAAAATCGCATCCTTCAAAGGTCCACGCGCCGAAGAAGCCGCCAATCACGCCCGCCAACTCCAGCTCAAAAACATGATCTGGGAGGACTAATCACTCATCGCTACCATTCAAATTTTCTCATGCCTAACATACTCATTACAGGAATCTCTGGCCGCATGGGCCAAGCCGTCTCTCAAGCTGCCGCTGAGGCAGGTGTCCCCGTGGCCGCCACCCATGACGCAGGCCAAGCTCTCGAAACCGCAATCGCCAAAGCCACTTGCGTCATCGACTTCACCATTCACTCATTCACCACCACGCTGGTCGAAACCGCCCTGAAACACGGCACCAGCCTAGTCATCGGCACCACCGGCCACACCGATGAAGAACGCGCCGTGATTCACGCCGCTGCCAAAACGATTCCGATCGTTTACGCCTCGAACTACTCCGTCGGCGTCAACACGCTCTTCTGGCTCACCCGCCACGCTGCCCGGATTCTCACTCAAGATCGCTTCGATATCGAAGTCACCGAGATGCATCACAAGCACAAGATCGACGCCCCCTCCGGCACCGCCCGCCGGATTTTGGAAATCCTCAACGAAGAAACACAGACCTCCTATCAGGACGACGTCGCCCACGGCCGCCTCGGCAACATCGGCCCGCGCAAGCCGCGCGAAATCGGCATGCACACGCTCCGCGGCGGGGATGTAGTGGGTGACCACACCGTCATTTTCGCTGCCGATGGCGAGCGCGTCGAACTCACTCACAAAGCATCCTCACGCCTTACTTTCGCTGCCGGTGCGGTGCGCGCCGCTTGCTGGTTAGAAAATCAGCCCGTGGGACTCTACGACATGCAGGACGTACTCGGGCTGGTGTGACGGGACGCAGAAAAGCGGTAGACCTCATGGATTGAGAAAACTGCTTTGGTAAATCGGCCGAATGAATCTACTCGGCTAACACTCCATGTGTAACTATTGGTCTGAGCTGCTGTCACTCAGCTCAAAAATTTGTCAAATCCGCGTGATCTGCGGCTATTTCATCGGGTGTTCCTTCAACAAATCTTCGGCGATGTAGAAACCTTGGCGGTTTTTGGTCGCTTCGCGGATGGCACCGACTTGGCTGCTAGAGATCGCAGGAGCTTTGTTGCCGAAGCTGTTACGCGTGTAAGTGAGCACGGCGGCGACCTCGTCATCTTTGAGCATTCCGCCGAAGGGCGTCATTGGCACCAGACCATTGTATTTTTTCCCATTGAGTTCGAATGCGCCCATCAGTCCGTGCAGGGTGAGTTTGATGAGACGGTCAGGATCACCCGTGACCCACGCGCTGTTCGCCAGCGGGGGGAAGGCTGGGTCCAGGCCCTTGCCATCTGGCTGGTGACAAGTGGAGCAGTGGGCATCGCGGAAATAGATTTCATGACCGGCGATGAATTGCTGCTTCTCCGTTCCGACGAGGTGACCGGGGACGGGTGGTAAGGGATGTGCGTCCACGGTGACCTCCTGTACGCCTTCAAGCCGGGACATGGCGGTCGTGGCTGCATTTTGATTCCAGACGTCGAGTGGGTGGCTGGAGGCGAGAGACACGACTTTTTTGCCAGCCGCATTGTCTAACCATGAGCCGGCGATGATGGCTTCGAGGCGCACGCGGCCGTGAGGATCGGCGGCGGCTTTTTCTAGAAGAGCGGCGTGTTCGCTCACGACGTGGGTGTTGTAACGTAGAACCCTCACGGCAGCGGCGCGGACGTGGAAATCCTTAGCTTCGAGAAGCTGGCGTAGCAGCGGTTCATCGACCTGATTGAGGCCCCAAGTGGTCCACAGTGCTTCGAGTTGGTGGTGCTCGTGGCGCGGATCTTTGGGATCGAGCTTGGCGACCCAACTTTTGAGGGCTGGCAAAACTTCGGCGGCCGGGTGGGCGCGGATTTCCCGGCGGGTCCGGTAGCGGGCGCGGTATTCGGGAAGCTTGAGATTTTCCAACAGCGTGGCGAGCGGTGCTTTCGCGACTTGGGTCGGCTTGACAAGCGGGCGGGACGGGTAGGTGATTCGATAGATCCGGCCGTGGACATGGTCGCGCAGTGGATCGCGCGCGTTGTGCTGCATGTGGCCGATGAGGACGTTGTGCCAGTCGATGACGTAGAGCGAGCCGTCGGGCGCGAACTCGAGATCGACCGGGCGGAAATTTCCGTCGGAGGATTGCAGCAAGTCCTGGCGGAATTCGGTTTTGTAGCCGGTGCCGTCGTCAACGATGGAGTGTTGTTTGATGCCGAGGAATCCGATGTTGTTGCAGAGCAGCATGTCGCCTTGGACCTCGTCCGGGAAATGGCGTGAGGAGATGAACTCGAGGCCGGAGGTAGGGCGCACGGCGTTGCCCGTGGGTGCAAGATCGGGGGAAGATGGCGCTTGCTTACCGTAGGTAGGCTTGACGGAGCCGGGCAACATCCAGTTGATGTCAGGGCCGGAAGTGTGGAGGAAAAAGTCCTGACCCCAGTCGTCGAAGGCGATGCCCCAGGGATTCGGGATGCTGAGCTGGGCGGTGCGCTCAAGCTGGCTGCGCTGCGGGCTGTAGCGGAAAAATCCGCCGTTCATGGCACGGATGGGACCATAGGCGGTCTCGACGTTGGAGTGCAGGAACACGCCCTCGCCCATCAGAAACGCGCCGGATGGATCGGCGCAAAACGCGCTGATCGCGTGGTGGGTGTCGTGGGTGTCGAAGCCGCCCAACACGATTTCGCGGATGTCGGCCTTGTCGTCGCCATTGGTGTCGCGCAGCAGGACGAGGTTGGGCTCTTGGGCGATGTAGACGCCTTCTGGGGCGAACTCGAAACCGATGGGCAGGTTAAGCTTGTCGGCGAAGA
>JANPAU010000450.1:0-22967 GCA_031430055.1 Akkermansiaceae bacterium
CCAGCACGGAAATCCCCACAATGCCACGCGGGCGGAACGCGACGGCGGCGAAAATGATGTAACCCAGTGCGATCCAGACCGTCATCCAATGGGTGAGTGCCAAGAGCGTGAAAAAGACTCCTGCAATGAGCGCCGGAGTCATCGCAATCCGTACTTCCGCAGCGGATTCGACGGCCCGATAGACGAAGTAAATGGCACTGGAAAACAGCAACAACATCAACATTTGCGGCAGCCCGCTGAGTGAGAAGTTCCAGAATGTTTCACAAAACAGCATCAGAATCGCGCAGACCCCGGCGATTTTTGCGTCGAAGATTCGCGAAATGAGCAGGTAATTCACCCCGATCGCCATCAGGAAAAACAAGGTGGAAACGGTGGCGATTACTCGGTCAAGCGGGTAAACCAGCTCGTTATCGTTCATTTGCCAAGTGTCCGATTTATCAGCGCCGACGAGCTTGAGCACGGCCGCGTTGAGCAGCGGATTGAGAGGGGAGTGGTAGGTGTCTTGGAATCCCTTGAGGGAAATCGAGGTTTTCTGTGCCCGCTGAGCTTGATCATAGGCGACCGGGCGAATCATCTTGGTGGTGAAGCCGTTACCACGGGCGATCTCCCGTGAAATTTGTGCCTGGTCCATCGCCTGCGGCGAGTTGAGACCTTTGAAAAGCACGAATAGATTCCCAAGAGTGAGGATAATTAAAACGAGGAAAAATAGACTCCGGCGGATAATGATGCCCGTATCAAGCGGGGAGGTAGATTGATTCATGAAATGATATGCTGGGGAAAAACAGGCGATAAATTCAGAGACCGAGGTCTTTCAATTTACGTTGGAGAGTTCTGCGGCTGACACCAAGTAGATCCGCAGTGTGAGTGCGATTTCCCCCGGACAGAGAAAGCGCAGCGCGGATCGTGTTGGTTTCAAGCGCATGCAAGTTGAAATCCGGCGTAGCATCAAGGGCGTTTTTGGCAGTGAGTGGCGAATTACCAAGTTCAAGGGCTTGAAAATGCAGGAATTGCGGAAGGTGGCGAGTTTCGATGACGGAATCGTTGCACATGACTACTCCGTGCTCGATGGCGGTGCGCAGCTCGCGCACATTTCCCGGCCATGAATAAGTGAGCAGAAGTTGCATCGCGGTATCCGAGAGCGGCTTCACCGGGCGGTCATTTTCCTTCGCGAATTCCTGTAAAAAGCTGTTTGCCAGAAGCACGATGTCTTCCCGCCGATCTCGCAGGGGTGGCATTTCGACTTTCACGACATGGAGTCGGAAATAGAGATCCTCGCGGAAGCTTCCCTTGGCGACGAGGTCTTTGAGATTCTTGTTCGTCGCTGCGATGACTCGGACGTCGACCTTGATCGGGGAGTTGGAGCCTACGCGTTCAAGAGTGCGCTCGGAGAGGACGCGTAAAAGCTTCACCTGCGTCGCGGCATCGATTTCACCAATTTCATCGAGAAAAAGCGTGCCGCCGTCGGCCTGCTCGAAACGCCCGATCCGGCGTTGCGCCGCGCCCGTGAACGCGCCCTTTTCATGGCCGAAAAGTTCACTCTCCAACAACTGCGGCGAGAGTGCTGCGCAATGCACGATGACCATCTTCGCCGCTGGTCGCCCGGATAGATGGTGCAAAGTATGTGCGACCACCTCCTTGCCAGTGCCGGACTCGCCCTCGATTAGAATGGTCGCCCGTGTCGCAGCGACTTGCTGAACCAATTCGGAGACGCGGCTGATCGCGGCAGACTTGCCAATCAAGCGTTCGAGCTTGTGAGATTTTTTGACCTGCTGGACGAGTTGTTGGTTTTCTACTTCCAGCGTCCGATTGCGGAGTGCGCGCTTGAGCAGCATTTCCACTTCATCAATGTTCAGCGGCTTGGTGACAAAGTGCCATGCCCCCCGGCGCATCGCCTCCACGGCGGTATCGACCGAGCCGTAAGCGGTCATCATGATCGCGATGGGCGGCTCGGGTAGGGCAAGCGCGGCGTCGAGTAAGTCCATTCCGGAATCGCCACCCAGCCGCAGGTCGGTTAGTAAAATCCGGATCGGCTCAGATTTTAAAATGGCAAGCGCCTCACTCGTGCTCGCCGCCGTGTAGACGTCGAACTCGTCTTCCAGTGCACTGCGAAGTCCCTCGCGGGTGGCGCGTTCATCTTCGACAATGAGCAGCGTGGGTAACATAAATTAGAGATCAATCACGGAATCCGGCGCGCCTAGCAGTCGCACGGCACGCTCGGCATGAGGGAGGTGAATGAGAACGCGGGTGCCTTGGTTTTCCTCGCTCTCGATGGCGATTTGGCCGCCGTGCTCGCGGATGATGCGGCGGACGATGATGAGTCCGAGTCCAGAGCCGGACGATTTGGTGGTGCGATAGGGTTCGAAAATCGCTCCCATGTGCTCGGGAGAAATGCCCGTGCCGTTGTCTTCGATCGAGATGATCGTTTCAAAGTCGTTTGTCCGGGTGCGGATGGTGATGCGGCCGTGCTCGCAAGAAATCGCCTGATAGCCGTTACGAATGAGGTTATAGAAAACTTGTTGGAACTGCCCGGGATCGATCATCGCGGGAGGCATGGATTCTGCGAGATCGAGCTCCACCGCGATTTTGCGAGCTGCCAGCTCGGGTTCTAGCAGCTTCAGGGTATCATTGAGCAAGCCGTGCAAATCCTGCCGCTCGCGATGCGGAGTCGTCGGGCGGACGGCGTGGAGAAATTGCTTGAGAATCAAGTCCAAGCGCTGGATTTCCTCGCGGGCGGTTGCGAGGTTTTCCTCCAGCGGGCCACGATCACCCGGCGGAAGTTTGCGCAGCTTGCGGCCGAGAAGTTGCAGATGGATATCGAGCGAGTTGAGCGGATTACCGATTTCATGAGCGACTCCTGCGGCGAGCAGCGTGAGTGAGTTGAGGCGCTCAGACTCGAGCGTTTCTTCCGCCTCCGCACGGGTGGTGGTGAGGTCGCGGATGAGCATTACATAGCCAAGCGGCTCGGTGGGATCATCCGTGTCGTCGATGGGGGCGAGGTAGAAATTCAGGTAACGGTTTTCCGGATAGAACACCTCCAGATCGCGGCTGATCGTGCGGCCAGGTTTCCCCAAGCTCCCCCAATCCAGCCCCCGGATTTGTGAGGAGATATGCTCGCCGACCGCCTGCTTCTGATCGAGCCCGAAAAACTGACAGGCCGCATGATTGAGAAATCCGATGATGCCTTGAGGATCGAGAATAATCACGCCTTCATGCAGCGCCTCGAAGACTTGGTCCATGAATCCCTTCTCACGGATCAGGCGATTGACGATTTGCTGGACATCCCCGGGCACCACGCGATCCAGGCGGGTGACGAGTTTTTCCAGAAAACCGGATTTCACCTTGTGTTTGAGGTTTTTGGGTTTTCGATGATCGGTAAGCGCCATGAGTGATGTGTTATTAATCCTTTGCACGTTCCCAAGCGCAGCTCAGGCGCGACAGATTGGCACGCTCTTTGTGGAAAGGCAACTGGCAGCGTGCGTGAATCTCATCCCCGGCGTCGAGTCGATTTATCGCTTGTGGGTGCTTAAAAACACGTCGCTTTACGAAAAATTTTGATGTTATTCAAAATTCTTCTTGCCGGACTCCCGTTATTACGCCAACTCTTCTGTGTCGCAAGACAAGGCGGTCCGACTGAGATGCCTCCCGGGTTAATGGGTTTTTCCTAGGAGTGATGATCAGTCGGGCCGCTTCTTTTTTGCCCGTTTTTACGGATTTATCACTTCTCGTAGATTCGATTTCCTCCATTCCGTTTTGTTTGTTACATCGCGCTTATGAAATTGATTCGTTTCGGTGAAGAGGGGTGCGAAGAACCGGGGATTCTGATGCCAGATGGGCGACGGATCGATGCCAGCAGCGAGTTCAATGACTATGATGAGGGTTTTTTCGCGATGGGTGGCATCGAGTCGCTTACTGAGTGGGTGGCGGATGGCTGCCCGGGTGGCCATGAGGTGGATCCCCTCGCAAGACTGGGGCCGCCTGTGGAGCGACCTTCGAAATTGGTCTGCATCGGGAAGAACTATTTGGACCATGCCAAAGAGCTCGATGAAGGAATCCCCACGGAACCGGCAATTTTCATGAAAGCCACTACGGCTTGGAGCGGGCCGACCGATGATGTGGTCATTCCTCGCGGGTCAACGAAGCTGGATTACGAGGTGGAGCTTGCGGTGGTGATCGGTCGGACCGCCTCGTATGTGGATGAAGTGGAGTCGATGGACTACGTGGCGGGTTATTCGACATTCTGTGATTTTTCCGAGCGCGCCTTTCAGAAAGAAATGGGCGGGCAATGGACCAAGGGGAAAAGCGCGGATACATTTGCGCCGATGGGACCTTGGTTGGTGACGGCGGATGAAATCAGCGATTCGCAGAAGCTGCGCTTGTGGTGCAAGGTTAATAACGAGATCCGGCAGAGCAGTTGGACAGGGGATATGTTGTTTTCAGTTAGGCAACTCGTCAGCTACGTGAGCAGATTCATGACCTTATTACCTGGAGATGTGATCGCCACGGGTACACCGGGAGGAGTGGCGATGGGGATGAATCCGCCGAGATACTTGCAGGCTGGAGATTTTGTGGAATGTGGTGTAGAAGGTCTGGGCGAGCTCGCACAGCGGGTCGTCGCCCATCGTTAACAATGAGTAAATCTCTTTTCAGAATCCGGCGAGAGTTGCTGCCTTGGCCGAAGCCGCCGGGCGGGCCACATTTTTCGGTTTGTCATTTTTGCGACACACTGCATCAGGCGGAGCCCTTGCCGGAAGGTCAGGCAGCGCGGTGCCGTTGCTGTGGCGTGGTGCTCTATCAAAATCGCCCTGCTTCGCTGGTGAGGGTGACGGCGTTTGCGTCTGCGGCGCTTATTTTGATGGGGGTGGTCAACTTGTTCCCATTTCTAACGATGGATGCGGCGGGGATCCGGACGACCTTGAATCTGGCATCCGCATCGAGAGCTTTGTTTGCCGAGAGCAGTCCGCTGTTGGCCATCGCGTTAGCACTTTTCACGATTGTGACGCCTATCGGATTGGCGGGCGGATTGATTTACGTCTGTGCTCCGTTGATGGTCGGCAAGATCGCGCCGGGGGCGATTCACGTGGCCAAGTGGTTGCATCGAGCTGAGCAATGGAACATGATCGAGGTTTTTCTCCTCGGAGTGTTGGTTAGTCTTTTGAAGTTGGATAAACTGGCAGATGTGCACTTCGGCATAGGATTTTGGGCTTTTGCGGCGGTTATGGTTTGCATGGCAGCCGCAGTTGCTGGAATCGACCGAGACGAGTTGTGGGATCGGCTGGAGGTGGCGAAGCGATGAAATCGTCCTTGCCACGTGCGACTTCTCGGGGGTTGGCAGGGTGTCACACCTGCGGGAAAGTTTCTCCAGTAGTAATCGAGCGTTGTCCTCGCTGCGGCTCCAAATTGCACCTCCGCAAACCTGACAGCATCAATCGCACGGTCGCACTGATGTTGGCTGCGGCGGCACTCTACATTCCGGCGAATATTTTGCCAATGATGTCGATGGTCGAACTGGGTGACTACACGGACAACACCCTTGTCGGCGGAATCATTTACTTCTGGAAAGGTGGCGCCTACCCGATCGCGATCGTGATCTTAGTCGCTTCAATCATCATCCCCCTGCTGAAAATCGTCGCGCTCAGTTGGCTTTGCCTAGCGGCCAAGGGGAAAGTCCATCCATCGCCTGCGGTGTTGGGACGGATTTATTGGTTTACCGAGTTGTTGGGTCGTTGGTCGATGATCGATATCTTCGTCGTAGGAATTTTAGTGGCGCTCGTGCAGCTCGGGAATTACATGACTGTCACGCCTGGTCCCGGTTCCCTTGCATTCGCGGGGGTTGTCGTGCTTACCATGTTCGCAGCGATGAGTTTCGATCCTCGCCTCCTGTGGGATCGTTATGAAATGCTGGAAACCGATTCATCACCCTCTAAAAAAACAGATCCTTGAGCGATACGGAAACCACTTCACCACCACCGGCAGCCATTCCCGAGTATCGGCAGGCGCAGCGTTGGAACATCGTTTGGATCGTGCCGATTCTAGCGCTCCTGATTGGCGGGTGGATGGTCTACCGAAGCTTTACTTCGCAGGGCCCCATCGCACACGTTCGTTTCGACACTGCTGACGGTATTGGCGCCGGCAAGACCGAGGTCCGTTGCCGCTCGGTGAGAGTCGGCGTCGTCAAAGACGTGAAGCTCGCAGAAGACTTGAACTCGGTGGTGGTCTTGATTGAACTCAATCCCGACTCGACGAATTTACTCCGAGACGGGACCAGTTTCTGGGTCGTCCGACCAAGGGTATCTGCCACGGATGTCTCTGGCTTAGGGACTCTCATCACAGGTGCCTACATCGAACTCGACCCCGGTCCGGCAGGCGGAGCGGAGATCAATCACTTTGACGGACTCGAAACCCCACCCGCCACCAACCAGAATATCCCCGGTCGGCGACTCACCCTTGTCGCAGATGAGGCAGGCTCTTTAAATGCAGGCTCACCGATTTTCTACCGTGGCTTCGAAGTCGGACGCATTGAGAGTCGCAAGCTGGATATGGAAGGCCAGCGAGTCACCTACGACGCCTTCATTCAGGAAAAATTCAGCTCTCTCGTGAAGAAGAACGCCCGCTTTTGGAACACCAGCGGTATCGACATCAGTGCTGGGGCAGATGGTTTTAAAGTCCGCACCCCATCCTTCCAAGCCATGCTATCCGGCGGAGCCACCTTCGGCGTACGCGAGGGAATCGAGCCTGAGCCTGAAGCCGCAGACGGTGCCACCTTCACCCTCTTCGACAACGAAGACGCCGCCAATGGCTCCACATTCAACTCAACCATGAAATTTGTCCTGCTCTTTGACCAATCCGTTCGCGGTCTCGTCAAATCCGCACCCGTCGAATTCCGCGGAATCCCGATCGGTCGCGTCGCGGATATCTCGATGGACTACTTGAAGGACCCAATGGACCTGCGCATCCCGGTGCTGGTAGAAATCGACCCCGCGCTGCTGCGTCTCCGTGCCGCCGAGGGTCTCACTCAGCCTGACGGCGAATTTCTCCGAGGAGAAATCAACCGAGGTCTTCGCGCGACCCTAAAAATTGGCAGCATCCTCACAGGCGCACTTTTTGTAGATCTCGACTACTACCCCAACCCCGCACCTGCCCAATTCACCAAAGTCGGCGATTTTCCCTCCATCCCCACGATTTCCTCTGGCTTTGCACAGTTAGAAACGAAATTCACCGCCATCCTCGACAAGCTGCAGGCTCTCCCACTCGACGAGACCATGAAAAAATTTGGCATCGCCGCGGATGAAGCCGCCATCACTGCCGCCGAGAGCCGCGCGGCCTTGAAGGAAATCCAGGAAGCCAGCGCCTCCGCCCGCCGGCTCATGGACTCCGAGGAGTTTTCCAATCTCCCCAAAAACATGCGCAACGCTCTTGCCGCCGTTGAAAAATCCGTCGCCAGCGTCGGTCCTGATGGGGCCATCCAAGGTGATTTGCTCCGCACCCTCGACGAACTTCGCTCCGCCCTCAGGTCCATGAACTCCATGGTCACCTCCATCGACGAAAAGCCTAACTCTATCATCTTCGGCCGTGACTCCTCCGGGAATCCCATCCCCAAAGCCCCCAAAGCCAAACGCTGAGCTCCATTTCCGATGAACCGCTTTCTACCAATCCTTCTTGCTGCCCTCGTCGCAGGCTGCGCTCAGCCGAATAAAACCTTTTACGTCCTTACCGCCAGCGGCCCCATGCCCTCCGGTGGTGGCCTCGCCATCGGCGTCGGACCTGTCTCCCTCGCAGAATACATTGATCGCCCCAGCCTCGTCACCCAAGAAGCCCCGAACCAGTTAGCCGTTGCCGAAGATCACCGCTGGGCCGGCGATCTATCCGCCTCAATCGGGCGCGTCGTTGCCGCCAATCTCGGGCGCAATTTAAAAACCGGTAATGTCCGCACCTACCCCTGGCTGCGCGATGAGGAAATTCGCTATCAAGTTACCCTCGACGTTCGCCAACTTCACAGCGAGTCAGATGGCTACGCCGTCATCGAGGCCGGTTGGCGCGTCTATGCTCTCCCCGAGCGCAGCTTGAAAGCCTCCAAAACCTTCACGGATCGTGAACCGCTAGACTCAGACGGCTACAACTCCAGCGTCGCCGCCCAGTCACGCCTCATCGAGCGCCTCTCCGGCAACATCGCCGCCAGCATGCGCTAGAAAGCCCCGTTCCGACCACGATTTCTGAAGAAACAAAAGTCGAAGGAGTAATCTTTATTTTCATAACCGACAGTCAAGAAAACTGAACTAAATATCGATTTGATTTCGTCTGAGTGCCTTGAGTTCCCGCTGGAGCGTCAACGCGCGAAGTCACGCAATGCTTGATTTTTTCGCTTCCGAAATTGCCTTTCGCGGGCATTGTTCCGCCATGCGCTACGCAGAACGTCTTCAACAAAGGATTGTGAAAACCGGTTCTCGGCTCTGTGTCGGGCTTGATCCACGCCCGGGAGATGGCGGGGCCACGGCGGCACGAGAATTTCTCAAGCAGGTGATCGAGGAGACCTCGGAGTGGGCTGCCGCTTACAAGCCGAACATGGCGTATTTCGAGGCGATGGGCATCGAGGGGATTCGCTTGCTTGAAGACTTGTTGGCAGGGATGCCGGAAGATGTGCCGGTGATTCTGGATGCAAAACGCAGCGACATCGGTGAGACGCAAAAATACTACGCACAAGGTTATTTCGCCGGTTGGAATGTGGATGCTGTTACGCTCAATCCGTTTCTCGGTTATGATTCGATCGAGCCATTTCTTGATTGGGCAGGGAAGGGGATCTACTTGTTAGCGGTAACGTCTAATCCAGGTTCGGCGGATTTTCAACGGCAGAAGCTGGCCGATGGGCGTTCGGTTTTCGAACTGGTCACTGCGCTGGGCGAACGTGCGAAAGAAGAGTGCCGCGCCACGGATGTCGGCTACGTGGTCGGTCTGACGAATGCGGCGGATGTTTTGGGAAAAATTCCAGATGCTCCCTTGCTGGTGCCAGGTCTCGGCGCGCAGGGCGGCGATTTGGCATCGCTCGCGTCAGCCGCGCGCAGTGCGCCTGACGTCATCAATGTTTCGCGAGGGATTCTCTATGCGGGAGATGCTCGGAGTTTTGGCGAGCGTGCTCAGGACTGGGCGGGAAAAATCGCCACGGCGTATGGGAAATGAATTTCAGGATTTCCGTGCGCTTGCATCATCGACCCGTGAGTTCATCGAAGTTTTCCAAATGAAAAGCGTCCATCCATGAAATCAGGGCCGACAAGGTATTCGGGTCTGTTACCCCACAAGGGCTGGCCGAAGCGCAACTTCCGCTTTCTGCGGCATCGAATCGTGCCGGGGATGTTCCGGCAGGTGAACGGGAATGTCTTGGAACCTGTGCTCGCACCGCCAGACTTGGATAAAGTTAGAATCACGTGGATCGGTCACGCTTCGTTTTTCCTGCAATTCGCCGGACACTCGGTGATCGTCGATCCGAACTGGGCGAAGTGGCACGGTCCGGTGAAACGCCAACGCAAGCCGGGACTCGACCTGCACGGGGTTCCTGAGGTGGATTTAGTGTTAGTGACTCACGCTCATTTCGATCACCTTCATAAACCCAGTTTGAAAATTCTTCAGGCACGTGCAGGAATTGTAGTCCCGCAAGGGAGTGGATCCCTCGTCAAGCGCTTGGGCTTTCCCGCCACTTATGAGATGAAAATCTGGGACTCGCTGGCATTCGATGAGTTAGAAATCATTCACACTCCATCCCACCACTGGGGAGCACGTTTCATTCACGATACTCATCGCGACTATGGCGGCTACATCGTCCGGGCAGGTGGGAAAAGTGTCTTCCACTGTGGCGATAGCGCCTACTTTGATGGTTTCAAAGAGATCGGTGAGCGCTACGAAATCGACGTCGCTCTGATGCCCATCGGAGCTTACGAATCGCCGAGTGGGCGCGATGTCCACATGAACCCGGAAGAGGCGGTTAGGGCATTTGCAGATCTCGGGGCGAAGGCGCTCATCCCGATGCACTACGGGACCTTCCCTCTCGGAAATGAGCCGCACAACGAGCCGGTGGAACGACTGTTGATGGAAGCCGACCGACTTGGCATCAGTGAACAGGTTCTCATTCCTGAGGAAGGGGTCGGAATCGAGTGGTAAGATTTTTAAGGAATAATTGTCGTTTTCGAATATCCTAATTTTATGAATCGCCGCCTCGCTCTTTCCCTGTTGTTACTCATTCCGACGCTTGCGTCCTGCGAACCCCAAAAAGTCATGACTGCCACTGATCAAAAACCTGCCAAGATGCCTGTCGTCCCCGCTGGAGCGGAAACCGTCACTCTCGGAGCGGGCTGTTTCTGGTGCATCGAGGCCGCCTACAGCCAGCTCGACGGCGTCTACTCTGCGACATCCGGCTACATGGGCGGCAGCAAGAAAGATCCAACTTATGATGATATCTGCACGGGCAATTCAGGCCATGCTGAGGTAGTGCATGTCGTCTTCGATCCCAAGAAAATTTCCTACGAAAAGATCCTCTCCTGGTTCTGGGATCTCCACGACCCGACCACACTCAACCGTCAAGGAAATGATTCGGGAACCCAGTATCGCTCGGTGATTTATTACTATTCCGATGCGCAAAAGAATACCGCAGAAGCCTCGAAAGCTGCGGCCAAGGTCAACTTCAAAGATCCCATCGTAACGGAAATCACCAAAGCCTCGGAATTCTATCCGGCTGAGAGCTATCATCAGAATTACTATAAAGAGAACAAGTCGAAGAACCCTTACTGCCGCTTCGTCATCGAGCCGAAGTTGAAGAAGCTCGAACTGGATCACTGAGTCCAAGTGGGCGTTCAAGCTAGAACTCCTTAGTTTGCTTGACAATCTGATGTTTTGAGGGATTTCTGGCTTCAGGAAATGGCGAAACGATCAACGGCAGGAGTAAGACTGACACGCTTGGAGGCTCGCACCCGGGTCATCCGAGGAGCGAGTCGTATGGTCTTTGTCGTATTCTGCATGGCGATTGGTTTCGTGGTTGTCGCGACGGCATTTCCTCAGCGACGGGCGCTCGAAAAGTTGGAAACTAAGCTTGAGCTTGCAAAACAACGAGAAGCTACCGTTCTAGCGGATCGCGAATATCACCAGATCGAGCACCGCGCCTTGCGAGAAGATCCGACATTTCTTGAAATTCATGCCCGCGATCGGCTGGATTATTACCGAGAAGGTGAGCGGATTCTAAAGTTTCGGACAGAACCTTGACCGTTCGGTTTCGAGCTTGGCGCTTATTTCGCTGCCGCCTATCCCTTGGCCATGCGCAATGATATTGAGCGGATTTTGATTGATGAAGCGGTGATCGAGAAGCGGTTGGATTCGATGGCCGTTGAAATCGAGCGGGACTTTCCGGCAGGTCCGATGGTGGTGATCATCCTGTTAAAAGGTGCCTTGGTCTTTGCGGCCGACCTCCTGCGCCGCGTGCCTCGGCCCTTGGAGATCGAATGTCTCAATGTGGCCAGCTATCACGACGGCCTGGAGAGTTCCGGCAAAGTCGATTTCTTGGATCGGCATTTCCCTGAAGTGAAGGGTCAGCACGTTTTACTTCTCGACGATATTCTTGATACAGGCAGGACACTTCATGCGGTCTCCGAGCGCCTGCTTGAAGAGGGCGCAATCGCGGTGCACACCGCCGTGCTGTTGGCCAAGGACAAGCAGCGCGCGGAAGAAGTAAAAGCGGATTACGTCGGCTTCGAAATCGGCGACGAGTTCGTGGTCGGCTACGGCTTGGACTACAAAGGAAAATACCGGAATCTACCTTACGTTGGTGTCCTCAAGCTTTCGGCGGCGAACTGAATCAGCCGATCAAGTCGCCGATCGAGCCGAAGTCCGGCGAAAACAGGCGCTTGTAGGTCCGTGCTGCATAGCCGTCGGTCATGCCTGATAGAAAATCGCAAACCAAGCGGGCGCGAGTGGCTTCATCCGGTGCCACTGCGATTTCCGCTGCGGTATCTGTAGGGAGGAGTTGGAAATCTTGGCCGTCGATTTGCTGTTGATAGATATAGCGCTCTCCGAGCACTTCCCAGAGCTGTCGTAGCATTCGACTGCCCTTGTGCTCCAATTGTTTGAGCTGCGGTGACAGAAACACCACCTCGAAGGCGAGGCGCTTGAACAGGCTGGACTCCGCTTGCGCTGTCGGGTCGATGGCGAGTCGGTAGCGATAGCGGTTAGTAGAGGCACTGAGGAAATTCACGTCAGTTTCCAGTCGGGTGGACTGGATGTATTTCCCGATGCGTTTGCCGACGAAGGGTTCCACGCGTTTGCGGCGGATGGCACGCATGAGATCGCCCAGCGGTGAGGCGTCGTCGGTGGGGTAGTTGTGCTTTTCAGCCCATGCTTCGATCTTCTCAATGTTGAGGAATCCGGCGCGCACACTGTCAGATAGATCGTTGAGGGAGTATGCAGTGTCATCCGCCCAATCCATCAATTGGCACTCGATGGATTTAAATTTGTCGCGCACCTTGCCGGGGGTGAGTTCAAGAGGGAAATCATTTCCGCCCATCGCCCAGTCGAGATACGCGTGCTGATTGTCGTAAATGAAGTGATGCTCGGGGTGGTTTCCGAGCTCGGTCCAAAGCGATTTGTATTTCAGCACGCCGTCGAGAAAAGCCCGGCTGGGATCCATGCCGCTACGCTTTACCGAAAAAATTCGTTCGGTTAGTAGACGCAGCGTCTGGGCGTTTCCTTCGAAGCCACCGTGCTCGCGCATCAGGTGATTTAAAGTCCGTTCCCCTGCATGGCCAAAAGGTGGGTGCCCGAGATCGTGCGATAGGCAGATGGCTTCCACGAGGTCGGGATCGATGAAAAAATCATCGCTGAGTGGACCGTCCGACTGGCTTTTGAGCCAATAAGAAATCGATTTTCCGATCTGCGCTACTTCCAACGAGTGGGTCAGCCGGGTCCGGTAGAAATCGTATTCACCGCTCCAGAAAACCTGGGTTTTATTCTGCAAGCGCCGGAACGAGGGCGTGTGCAGCACCCGGTCGCGGTCGATTTGGAAGGGAGTCCGGTAATCAGAAACGTCGCAAGCACCTGAGCGCCGGTCTGTATCAAAAGTTCCGTAGAATCGATTCAACATGGGCTGGAGACTAGAAGCCCCGGCAAATCCGGCAATTCTTTCCTTTTTCTGATCATTCCTTGGCGCGGGCAGAGCTCGTGTACATGCTGACTGCGTTGTTCCAAGTCACAGGAAATTCGTTCCTGCGAACTCGTGAGACGGGTTATGATTTGCAGGCAGTATAGAAATTGCCGGGAAAAATGGCTGGCGCGCGATCATGAAATTACTTGGGACCGCTTTGAAATATCATCCAAACCCCCTAAGTAAGCTCCTGCTACATCCAACTTGCCATGCACTCCATCAAACGCGCGTTTTTCTGGCTCTCCGGTGCCGGCACTGAGACTCTCGAACAATGTCCCGCTTGGGAGCAGCGAAAATACGTCGCTTTCGGCGCCACGGTTCTCGTGCCTTGCGCGTTCGCCTTCATCGCCTGCGCCTACGCGCTCTCGACGCTCACTGATAATGCTCAGATCATTTATCCGGTCGCCGCTGTCTGGGCTTTCATCATTCTGACCATCGACCGCGCCCTGCTCGCCAGTTACCGAGCCTATGCGTCGGTCTTCCGGAAGTTCTTACAATTCTGCCTGCGTCTCGTCGTCGCGATTCTGATGGGTATCACTATTGCCCATCCGCTCGTGCTGTTACTCTTCCGCGACACGATTTCTTCAGTCGTCGAAAAGGACCGCGCGGCGGAAATCGAAGTGGTGCGTGGCGGCTTCCAGAATGAAAAAGAAAAAGTCCGCAGCCAAGTCACCGTTCTGGAAACGGCTCTTGCCGAGCAACGGTCCAAGTGGAACGAGTCGTTCCAAGCCCGTTTCATCCTGCAGGAAACTGAAGACGCGAAGTCTGCAATTCCCGGCCTAACCGCCGAGCAACAAACCGAGCTCAAGGCTGCCATCGACGAGGGAACGGCTCCTTTCCGCGATCGCCTCGCCATCATCGAAACGCAGACTGCCGAGTTCTCGCCCCAATACGTGAAGCTTCAGGCCGAACTTGGTTTCTGGCAGGCAGAATTTGAGCGCGAGCTGAATGGCCAGCGTTCCGGCATGAAAGGCGAAGGCCCTCGTGCCCGCTCGATCCGGGCTGATCAACTCGAACCCCGCCGCGAAGAATCCAAGCGTCTCGGTGGATTAATGGAGCACCTCACCGCCGAGAAATCCACTCTTCAGACCCAATCACGCCAAGCGGAAGCCGCCGCCATCGGTCTCTTCGAAACGAAGCTCGCGGAAATCTCTGCTACAAACAAAGCCGAAGCCGCACGTGTCGCGGGTCTTAAGCAAAAGGTCGAAGATGATCAGGCAGGGCAATTCGTCACCCAACAGAATTCTCTTCGCGAAACCATCAAGCAGCAGATCGATACCCGCCTCGCTGAACTCAACCGCGTCCAAGGCGAACTCTCCGCCGTCGCCACGGAGGAGGCTAACCGGCTCGCCGTGCTTCGAGCAGAACCTCGCCGCGACATTCTCACTCAGACACTCGCGCTTCACTCGCTATTCAAGGCGGGTAGTGAAGGTGGCCAATTCGCATTTCTCACTTACATCGTCCTCACCTTGCTTTTCATGCTCGTCGATACCATCCCCTTGATTGTGAAATTTTTCACCAAGGCTGGCCCCTACGATTCGCTGGTTGATCGGGATGAAATTACTTTCGACACCGAGCATCGTGCCTTCCGACAGAGCCGGACCCGCTACATGGACCAGTTGGCCAGTGGTAATCTCATCGCGGTGACCCGCAATTCCCGCTTGGAGAATGCTCTGGTCGATGGGGTCGAGCACACGCGCGCTGCCCGTGAATTTCTCGATTCTCTCGTGGAAATGGAGCGATCCTTTGCGGAGAAAATGAAACTCGAAGAACAGCAAATCGGTGTCGCAGAGAGTGACAAGCGTGCCGCCTTTGAAGCCATTAAAAAGCGTTTCTATGACGATCTTCATCACCGGATGGAGATCTTCTTTACGACGAGTCACGCTTGACCGGCCGGTTGAGAATGGTGCCTTGCAGTTGATTGCGCTGCTTCAGGTAGCATACGCGCCCTGCAACTCCACTATCGCCACAACGGTCCGATCTGGCGGGACACCCTCATGCCCACGCCATACGCCACCTTCTGCGCCAAATGGACAAGGATTCGCCATGTGTTCCAGTTTCGGAATTCCATCCATCCTAAAAGACAGAACCTGTTTTTTCCGGATACTTCGGTGCTTGGAGAAACCTGGGGGAAGGAGATCCGACGGCTGGCGGATGAGCTGGAAGATTTGCAGATCCGGGTGCGGACTGACGGGCGGACCGGCGAAATTCCGGCGGATGTGGGTTTTCATCCGAGATGGATTACTGCCTGTGGCACGGAAGCGGAGCAGGGGGTATCGGCATTGGAAAAGTTTCCGAATACCACGCTGATACTCGTGCATCCCTTGGTTAGGCCTGTCGTCCCGGCGGGGTTCAATGGGAAAGTCTCGGTGATTCTGCCGATGCTGGACACCCACGGAACCGGGCGTCAATGGAGGGTGGCTTGCAAGAAGATGGGATGGGCGTGTCGCACGAGTCCCGGCGTGGGCCAGGATGTGCGACTGGTGTGGCCTAAAGTCTTGATTGGTGAAATGTGATGTTCATTCTTCTTGACTCGTTTTGAAGCGAAGCCTAAATCGCCGCCCCCAATCGAACTTTTATCACTGACTCCCATGGCTAACGCACAAGTTATTCTCAAAGAAAAAATCGCAGGCCTTGGTGCCGAAGCTGATGTTGTTAAAGTCCGCGCCGGCTATGCCCGCAACTTTCTTATCCCACAGGGGAAGGCATTCGAAGCCAATCGCTCCAATCTCCGCCATGTGGAAGCCTTGAAGTCGAATCGTGCCGCTCGTGAGGCAGAAGAATTGATTGGTCTTCAAGAAATCGCCGTTAAGATCTCCAAGCTGAAGCCGAAATTCGTTCTTTCTACCGGTCAAGGCGGCAAAGCATTCGGTTCGGTCACCAGCATCGACATCCACAAGGAACTGGAGGCCGCTGGCATCATCATCGATCGTCATGCCATCGAGCTCGACAAGCCCGTGAAGAAGTCAGGCAAGACGGAAGTGCAAATCCGCTTGCACCCTGAAGCCATCGCCACGCTCACCATTTCGGTGGACGCCGGTAAGGAAGAAGGCGAAGCGTAATATTTCAGCTTCCATCCTTTTCATGGAAAACCCCCGGTTCGTTTTGCGAACCGGGGGTTTTCTTATTTGGGTGCGAACTCCAAAAATGATGGGTCAGACCAGTCCTTGGCGGAGAGCCTTTGAGACAGCCTCGGTTTGCGAGCGGACTTCCAGTTTCCGATAAACCGAGCGAAGATGCATGTCCACGGTGTGCTGGGAAATCGACATCTCGTCGGCGATTTCTTTTTTGATCAATCCTTTGACCAGGAAGCCGAGCACTTCTTCTTCGCGGTTCGTCAAGGGATCAATATGTTTTACCGGACCGTAGCGGGCGAAGCCTTGCAAAATCATGCTCGCAATCGGTGCGCTGAGCGCAGAGGTGCCATTGATGACATCGCGGATTCCTGATAGAATTTCGTCTGGATCTGCCGTCTTCAGCAGGTATCCAGCAGCGCCGTTACAGATGGCCCGATAGACTTTCTCGCGGTCATCGGAGGCGGATAAGATGAGCACTTTGACATCGGGCAGGAGCACACGGATGTCGGTAAGCACTTCCAATCCGTCGCGGCGGGGAAGCCCCAGATCTAGCAAGAGTAGATCGGGACGCTCGTTGGAGAATTTTAATTTGTCGAAGAGATCAGCCGCAGTGACGAAGTGATGTGGGCAGGACAGGTCATCTTCGTTACTGATCAGACGGCGGATCTGTTTTGCAAAAACTTCGTGATCTTCCAGGATCCAAATGCAGTGGGTGGTAGGTGCAGCGATCATGCGAGTGTAGGGTGAGCGGTGAGATGAGAGCGTTTAACCAGTAGCCGGATCTGAGTGCCGGATTCTTTGGAAGAGATCACTTCGAGCAGGCCATCAAGCACGCGGGCACGATCTTCAAGTTTACGAACGGAAGCCCTTTCAGGTGTATTGCACATGGGAAGTCCGATGCCATTATCAAGGATTTCCAAGGCGAGTTTATCGTCCACGTCCCACAGGCGGATACTCACGCTGTTAGCCTGAGAATGTTTCAGAACGTTGTGGATGGCCTCTTTGTAAAACAAGAACAGGTGGCGCTTGGCATCGAGTGAGAGCTTGGCGGTGGTCTTGTGGGATTCGCATTCGACCGTGTAATCGATTTCTCGCAGCAGTCGTCCTGCGGTCTCGCGCATCCTCTGCACGAGATCGCCGATCGAGTCCTGACGGCGTTCCAGCAACCAGACGATATCCCGCATGGCCAGCGAACTTTCTCTCGCGATGGATTCCACTTCTCCGAGGTCATCCGCAATTCCTTCTGGGCCATGCTGCCGCACCAAGTCCTTGCGGGCTGTGCGGGCAATGAGCGAGATACTTCCTAGATTGCTTCCGATATCATCGTGTAAATCAGAGGCGATTCGCTTGCGGATGTGATCCAATTGATCCCGAGACATTAAGCGCCGCCGCTCGACGATGAATACAGGAATAAGAAAGGTCAGGCCGAGGATCATCGCTGAGCCCCAAGTCGCGTTGAGTTCGCTTTCGGAGGCCTGCTGGTTTTGGAAGGGTTTGAGGATACCAAGCTCGCGTTCAATTCTTCCGCGCTCGGCCAGTTGGTCTAACCAGGTGGCGTAGGATGAGATTAATTTGCCAGAGGTGTAGCCGTCAGTAAGAGTGGTAATCTTCGAGTTGCCTTCTTCAGAAGTGCGGGTAATGGGAAGGCTGTTTGCGAGGTTTTTGCCTTGTGACCAAACTTCGATTTCAGAGAGCGCGTGGATTTTTATATCGCCCATCATGTATGGCCGGGCTCCGACAACCCGCAGGCTTTTTGCAATTTTTCCCTCAAGCGCAATCACGACCGGAGTCATGCTGCTTGCGCCTGGAATTGAATTTTTCCAGACATGAACAAGTTTCTCCGGCGATCCGTCAGGGCCTTGTAGGTAGATCTCAATCCATTCAGGCAAAACCAAGGATTCAAATGAACGGCTGAGTTGATAGGGAAATAGCACCAAGCGGTCCAGTGGGGCCGCCTGATCCAAATCCAGCAACCATGAAACGGTGTCGGTAGCGTTGGAGACGGTCACCGAATCGTCGGTTTTGGATTTGGTTTCCAAAACGTTCTGCCAGACCCCGAGGGGGGTCTTGCCGTCAACGAGTGCTTCGGGATACCATAGGCCATCGGCAATCATGTCCCCTCCGCTGGTGCTGACGGTCGCGTCGAATGAAATCGAGTCGCCGTCCGAGATCACTGCAATCTCGGAGAGACCGAAAACGTCACTCATCGCTCGTTGCTCACCTTGATGGACGGTGAGTCGCACGTAGCGGGCAGAATCGCGGACCTTGAAGGGCACTGGATTGCTGTCTGGTGTATGTGAAATGGAGGGTCCAGACGAAAAAATGATCACTCGTTCGTGGAAATCGGCGAATTTTGAAACTTCCAACGTGAACCGTTTTGGAAAAATTCCAGAATCTTCAAAAAACTCTCGTTGGGCAGGAACGAGGAAAATACTTTCGATTGGCCGGATACTTCCAAGATCAAGTATGACAGTTGGGTCCGCAGCGCCCGCTTTTGCACGGCATCCTCGATAACCCAAATCGGCTTTCATCGCGTGCTCACGATGCAGCGCAAAGGTCGCCATTCGATTGTTAAGCCACGAGACTCGATCCTCTGTTTTAACGAGTTGAGGATCAAAAACGCGTGCGATCTTTGCAATCGGATTAGTGATGGTGGCGGCTTCCAAGGCACTCACCGAAGTGGGTAGGTGACATGCCAGAGCTGCGACAGCGGCAGTGCTGGAAATGAGGGCATGTCGTGTGATGGGCATTATCCTAAGAAGTGATACGCCAGAGATCTTGATTATTTATTTAAAATAATCAATCTTTTTTAAATAAAATACTAACCGTGATTCAAAGATCGCTTGTTTAGCAAAAAGTGCCGTATTTTAAGAGAGGTTAACGAATTCAGAGTGCCCGGGCTGGCGCAGAGTGCGGTGATCGAGCTATTGCGGCGCGAAAAATTTTTTGACGGCCTCGCGCTTGAGGCGCAGCTCCCGCCACTCATTGACCAAGCGACTGGCTTCGATGATGCCGCATCCGGCTGGGAGCATGAGCTTTTCGTGCTGCCACCAGATGCCCCGGATCGCAACTACCGCATGAAAGTCACCTTGATCCCAAAGCCCGAATGGTGCCCCAAATTCTCGCGGGCACGCGAGTCGTTGTCGCCAGTCTAACAGCATTGAGAGTGTCTCTCCGGTGCGTGGAAGCGGGCCGAGTGCGGGCGTGGGATGGAGTCGGCGGATCAGCGCTTCTGGCGTTAACTCCAATTGGAGCTCCAAGTTGATGAGCGTGAGGAAGTGAACGATCGAGCCGAGATCCAGAATTTCCCGGGATCGACGTTCCATGCGCCCGAGATCCAGCAGTTTGGAGACCAGTGTCTGAGCGACGTATTCGTGCTCGCGGATTTCCTTTTCATCGACGGCAAAGACCTCCCGATCCTCGCTCCGCGCGGTGCCAGCCAGCGCCATGGTTTCGAGTTGATGGCCGCGCAGTGAAAATAGGAGTTCGGGGGTGGCGCCTGCAAAACCGGAGTCCGCCTGAAGCCAGCCGTAAGAGTAGAGTGGCGTCGATTGGCGACTCATGGCGGCAAAAAGACCAGCACGTGGAGACCCGTGAGTCGTGCCATTTTCAATGACCACCGGCACGGTTTTTTCAAAAATACCGTTGTGAATTGCAGCCATAATTTCTTGGAAAATGACTGAAAACGGAGTCGCATCCAGCGGCGACCAAGCGGCGATGGGCGGTGAGACCTCCTTCATGCGCGAGGTGAGCTCCGCAATGCTCGTCCGCTCGATGGAACTTGGGGTTTTCCAAGGCAAGGGATCTTTAAGTCCGAAATCTTGGACGTAAAACGAAACTCCATCCGGAGAAGGATCTGATGATTCCTGAAACGGTCCGTGTCCCACCACGACGGTGCCGTCTCGTTTTGCCAGCCAAGCGACTGAGTCCGATTGTTTATCCATGCAGCATTGGCGGAAGGTGGTCGCGGGTGAGGATTCCTGCAAGCAGGATTCGGACGCTAAAAAGCATCTTTTACGTGATTGATTTGAGGTTTTTCGCCATCCTTGACGTTCACCTCGATCACATCGAACCGCCAAGGTAAGTCCCGCGTGCCCAGACGCTTGAGCCATGAGTTCGCGCCGCGCTCGATCAATGCTTGTTTGTCTTTTCCGACGGCGTCCAAGCCCCGGATTTTGCTGCCCACACGGCGCGTTTTGACTTCGATAAACAGTAATAATTTACGATCCCGCGCGATGATATCGACCTCGCCCTTTCGCGGTCCACGGTAGTTTCTCGCGAGGATTTTACACCCTTGCGAGCGAAGCCATGAAGTGGCGACTTGCTCGCCGTAGTTGCCGATCCAGATCCGGTCCCGATACTCGCCGTCAGCGCTCGTCAAGCGGGAGGGCGAGTTGAGCGACCGGCTGAAACGAGCGACGATGGTAGCAACAAGGGCCGTGAATCCGAAGTGCTTCAAGATGCGCCTTGGTGCCATATCCTTGGTGTTTCGCAAAGCCGAATTGAGGGAACTCCCGGTCGATCTCACTCATGATGCGGTCGCGAGTGACCTTGGCGATAATGCTCGCCGCCGCGATGGATAGGGATTTGCCGTCGCCTTTGATGATTCCGTCATGCGGCAGAGGAAAATTTTTAACAGGGAGACCGTCGATCAAACAATAGTCGGGAATGAGACTGAGTGATTCCGCAGCCCGCCGCATGGCGAGGTGGGTGGCTCTAAGGATGTTGAGGCGGTCAATTTCTTCGCGGTCCGCCGTGGCCACCGCCCAGACAATCTCGGGATTGGAGGTAAGGCGCTCGTAAAGTTGTTCTCGTTTCTTGGCACTGATTTTTTTAGAATCGTCCAGTCCCGGGCAGGTGAAATTCTTGGGTAAAATGACTGCCGCCGCTGCCACCGGACCCGCAAGTGGCCCTCGACCTGCTTCATCAATTCCCGCGATGTATTGGTAGTCGCGGGCTTGAAGGGCGATTTCGAGGGTCAAATCGGGCATGAACGTTGCATCAGAAGCGATTAAATCGCTCGCGAGTCGACAACAGTGAGTTGTTCACGTTGCCAAATAGCTGGGTCGAATAGACGGTGCCATCACTGGCGACGACTACGCCGATGCCGGTATGAGTCCATGAACTACGCATATTGTGGTCGTGGTCCTTGGATTCTGACCAGAGCTTGACGAGGACGGGTGCCGGATTACTTCCTGGATTGAACGCTGCGACGACGTTTTCGCTGACGCTCCGCATTTGGAGATATTCTCGGGCCGCAACAGCGCGTCCTTCAAAGCCGTAATGACTTACATGTTTTCCGTAGAGTCCGAATTCGCCCTTGTGTTGAAGGAGATATTCGCAGTGCTGTTGGGCGAGGCGCTCCAAGCCGGCGTGACGTTGGAGGTCTGACGCACCGTGGTTGCGGCGGTAAGAATTGACTTCCGTGAGGATCCTCCCTGAGAGGGAAGAGTCAGGACGAATAGACGCCGACATCGGCATCTTGGTTGTTGCGGGTTGGGTCGCGCAAGATGCTAAAGCACCAAAGCAAGCGATCGCGATCACTTTCAGGTAGGGATATGTTTTCATGCGGGGACAGCACTGAAGAGGTCTTTAGCAGAGGAAACATTGAAGGTAAAGATGTTTTTATAATAATGGAAAAGCGGCCTAATTTTTTTAAATATCTCAGATGATTTGATGTTGCGGTCCGGCGAGCGTTTTGGCTCGGCTTAAACGACCTCGCGACGAGGTCTGGATGACTAAGCTCGACGGCAAGCCACCTATTTCCCGCTCCAGCCGCCGCCGAGAGCTTTGGCGAGGGCTGCGAGAGTGATGCGTTGCTGCGCCTCGATCTGGCGGAGGGCGAGTTGGATGCGGAGGACGCCACGCTCGGCATCGACGACTTCAAAGTAGCTAGTGAGCCCCTTGTCGAAACGTTCCTTGGAGAGTGTTAGGGTTTCTTGGGAGCTGGTGACGGCGAGTTCAAGCGCTGCCCTAGATTTCGCTAACCCCTTGAGATCTACGAGTGCGTCTTCCACTTCACGGAGCGCGATGAGCAAGGATTGTCGATAGCCTGCGAGCGCTTCTTCGTAGCGGCTGAGGGAGGCCTGATAGTTTGCCTTGTTAGTGCCGCCGTCGATGATCGGTGCGGCCACGCTGGCTCCGATAGAAAGCACGCGGTTCTGCCAATTCAAGAACTGGGAAACACCGGTGGATTCGAATCCGCCGCCGGCAGAGAGCGCGAAATTCGGGTAGAACGCGGACTCGGCGATTCCAATTCTCGCGTTTGCGGCGCGGAGTTCTTGCTCGGCGGCGCGCACGTCCGGGCGGCGGAATAGGACCGCAGCGGGGAGTCCGGGGCGGATGGTGGGGAGCGAGCGATTCATTTCGCGGCGTGGGATGGTAATGTCTGAAGGACGTGTGCCGCAGAGTACTGCGAGAGCGTTTTCCGCCGCTCCCCGCTGGCGTTCGACGATTCCCAAGTCGTTGTTAGCGAGTTCCACCTCGGTGCGGGCGCGGCTGGTGGCGAGACCGTCGGTGAGGCCGGCGTCGGCTCTGGATTTCTGAATATCGAGGGAGTCTTGGCGACTTTCGAGTGTGTCTTTGAGCACGTTGTATTGGGAATCCAGTCCTCGCAGGAGGAAGTATTGGCGGGCAACTTCGGTGGCGATGCCGAGGCGTTGGGAATCGAGTAAGGCTTCTGCGGCAGCGGCTTGGGCGGATGAGGCTTCGATGGCGCG
>JANPAU010000451.1:0-26372 GCA_031430055.1 Akkermansiaceae bacterium
CAATGTGATTATCCCGGTGTTGATCCTGAGCTATCTCAGTAAAGATCCAGCACTCCAAAAAGTCGCTAGACCATGGCACATCGGCCCGCTGTATGCGATGATTCTCGCGCTGGTTCTGCCCTTCGCCTACGGCGTCTGGCACTACGTCAAAACCCGCAAAGGAAATTTCTTCTCCGCCCTCGGACTGATCTCAGTTCTTCTTTCTGGTGGTCTCACGCTCTATCTCTGGAACAAGGACGGCACCGTAAAGCCGAACGCTGGTTTCCTCTTCGGCATCAAAGAAGCATTGATCCCTCTCGTTCTTGGAATCGCAATCTTGACTTCATTTCGCTCAGCCAGTCCACTGATCCGGGTATTTCTTTATAACGACTCGATTTTCGACATCCCGAAAATCGAGAACCGCGTGGCAGAGCTTTCCGCCGAAGCAGATTACCAACGACTGCTTCTTAATGCCACCCGGCTCTTCGCTGCATCTTTCTTTCTCAGCTCCCTCATGAACCTTGGACTTGCCCAATGGTTCTTCCGGGGATTCGACGCCACTGCCATCAATGCGCTGGAAAAATACAACGGAATCGTCGCTCAAGTTACGGGTTGGGGATTCGCCGTGATCGGTGTGCCCATCTTGATCTTCCTCTTCTTCACACTACGCAGCTTGCTGAAGGGACTGGGAAAAATCACCGGATTCAAGGACGACGAACTGATGCTCCCGCGATGACATGAAAAAGCAGAGCCTCCCACGAAGGGCGACTCTGCTTGAGAAAGCTAGATTGAGTTAGTCTACCAAGTTATCCACCCGTTGCGCGAGTTCGATGTCGAGCTCCGTCACCCCACCCGCGTCGTGAGTCGTCAACTTCAAGGTCACCTTGGTGTGCTTGATGGTGATATCCGGGTGGTGCTGCGCCTCTTCGGCGATTTCTGCTAGATCATTGACGAAATCAATCGCATCCATGAATTCCTCGAACTCGATGGTCCGGGTAATTGCTTTTTTTTCATAGTCCCACTCCGGGCATTTTTTCAATGCGGCAGTGAGATCATCATCTTCGAGAAGTTCGGACATGTTTTAAATCAGGGAAAGGTTCGGGCAAAGATTGCGGCGTCTGATTCACCGTTGGCAAGCCCGTTTCACAGCTTCTTGAAAATCATCTCTCACGACGTTGCAATTCCCGCACCGTCGAAGTAAAATTCTGCGGTGAAATACTACCTTCTACTGCTCGTCCTCGCACTTTCGGCGTGTGCGCAATCCACTCCTCAAGCGCGGATCGAAAAATTTCCCGAGAAGTTTGCAGCACTCAGCAAAAAAGAACAGGGCCTTGTCCAACAAGGACAAATTGCGCCAGGCATGTCACCGGATGCAGTTCTTCTAGCATGGGGATTTCCAAATCAGCGGTTCGAGGGTTTCAGGAACTCGAAAATGAGCGAACGCTGGGACTACTCGACCACCGTTCCAGTCTACAACTCCGCCTACGCCCTTGGTCCTTATGGCGCGCGCTACGGTCGATACGGTCCGTATTGGCAGCGAGGGTATAGTTTCGGAGATGCTCCAGAAATCGCTTACATTCCTTACCGAGTTGCGTCGGCCTGGTTCGTCGATGATCGGCTCGATGCGTGGGAACGCGTGCGCTGACCCGTTCGCGAACACCTTGGCTTGCAATTTTTTTAGAGATGGCAATTCTCGCCTCAATTCCTCGCACCATGAACTTCAAATCACTCCTCACCATCGTCGCGGCAGTTTCTACGGTCGCCCTGATTCCATCTTGTTCCAACATGCCATCCGGCGGCTCCGGTCTCAAAGCCTATCACGCCTACGACCGCCCGACGAAGCTCCCGAGCAATCCTGCCAACGTCAAAGTTAAAGTCTCTCTGAGCAAGCAACGAGTCTATGTCATGGAAGGCTCAGAAATGCTTCTTGTGATGCCGGTATCCGTGGGCGCTCCCGGAACCACCACTCCATCTGGTAGCTTTAAGATTTTCAACAAGGTGGCCAAGAAGCGCGCGAACACTCACGGCTATGCTTACAATGGTAGCAACGTTCGGAAGACGATGCTCAGCAGTCGCCCCCCAGGCTATTCCTTCAAGGGCACTCCCATGCCTTATTGGTGTGAGTTCAAGCCGAACTACGGATTTCACACCGGCTGGGTCAAACACCACGCTTGCACCCACGGCTGCATCCGCATGCACGAAAATCTTTCGCCTAAATTCTATCGCCTCGTGAGTGTCGGCACTCCCGTGAATATCGCCTATTCGCAGCCCGAAGACGCCACTGCCGGAAACATCCCGCTTCCTCCAGACTCAGGTCCACTGCCTGACTATGCGGGTTCCATGTATGTCGGCGACGGCTATTTCACTCAGCACAAATCGCCGAGCTACAACTGATCTAAATTCAAATCTCTTCGCCTAGAGGCCTCGCTGTCCAGCGAGGCTTTTTTCATCCCAAGATCAACCGCACAGCCAGCGCGAGTAAGACCATCCCGAAAGCTCCGTCGATCCAGAGTTCAGCCCGTTGATAGTTCGTCCGCAGGGGCAACCACTGCAGCAGACACGCCCACAACGACCACAAAACCAAAGCTTGCCCCACCATGATTCCCCAAATCGCAAAAGGCCACCAATCCGCCCGCTCGCCTCTCAGAAATGGAGCACTCACCGCCACTAAAAACACCGCGGCTTTCGGATTGAGCAAGTTGCACAACAATCCCCGTCGAAACGGTGATCGCTCCGAGGATTCCGCACCGAGTTCCCGTTTCACGCCCGAGTAAAAACCCACGAAAACCTCGCGCAGAATCCGATAGCTCAGCCACAGCAAGTAACCAGCGGCCAACCACTGGAGCGAAACTTTCAATGCCTCAAAATGCTCGAGCGCCAAAGCCACACCTCCCACCGCCAACGTCGCATGCACCGACAACCCACAAGCGATCCCACACGCCATTTCCACCCCAGCCCGCCCCCCCGATTTTAAGGCCGTCCGCGTCAGTAAAATCATATCTGGCCCAGGGCTGAACTGCCCCAATGCCATCACCCCGGCAAAAGCCCAGAGCTCGGTAGCTCCGTTCATTCCTCTCCCCGCTCGATCTTCACGGCCACCACGTAATCCAGCACCGCTCTCTCATCCGCCGATTCCAGACCCGCGTGACCGATCATTTTCGGCACCGCCGTTTGCCATTCATCGATGTCCAAATCCTGAGGCAGCTTGTATTTGTGACACTGGCCGCATTGCAGCATGTAAACTTCGTGGCCCCGCTGAATGTCCGTAAGCGATTTACCACTCTTTTTCGCCATCGCCGCACTTGGATTCGGCACTTCCACGATTCCCCCTTCCGCTGGCTCACCGCCTGCTTCCAAATCGCCCATTGCAGGTGCCGTGCCTGTTCCGGCACAAGAAGACAACCACCCAGCCACTCCCACCGCCAAGATTCCCATGAGCCTCATTCGCATAGATGCACGTTACGCACTTCCGGCCCACCCACTCAACCCTTGAAATCAACCTCCACTCCACAAGTGATCGATTTTGACAAATCCCCATTGCCCCCTAACCTCCGCCCACCCAAGGCCATTTTTCACAACGATCCATCCATGAACACACTCCGCACCTTCACCACCGGCTCCGGCACCACTGGAAATTTCCACTCACTTCCCGCCCTCGCCGAGCAAGGTTTTCCAAATCTCGCCAAGCTCCCCATCTCCATCCGGATCGTTCTCGAATCTCTCCTCCGCAACAACGACGGCCTCAAGGTCTCGGAAAAGGACATCACCAACCTCGCCAACTACAACGCCAAGGCCCCCGGTGACTATGAAATCCCCTTCGTCGTCGCCCGCATCGTCCTCCAAGATTTCACCGGTGTCCCACTGCTCGTCGATCTCGCCGCCATGCGCTCCGCCGTTCACAGCATGGGCAAAGACGCGAAAATGATCGAACCCCTCGTCCCCGTCGATCTCGTCGTCGACCACTCCGTCCAAGTCGACTACGCCGGTGGAGCAGATTCGTTAGAAAAAAATCTCGACCTCGAGTTCCACCGCAACCGCGAACGTTACGAATTCCTCAAATGGGGCGAACAAGCCTTCGACACTTTCAAAGTCGTCCCGCCCGGCATCGGCATCGTCCACCAGGTCAATCTTGAATACCTCGCGAAGTGCGTGCTTGAGAAAAACGGCACCTATTACCCCGACACCCTCGTCGGCACCGATTCCCACACCACCATGATCAACGGCCTCGGCGTCGTCGGCTGGGGCGTCGGCGGCATCGAAGCAGAGGCAGGCATGTTAGGCCAACCCGTCACCTTCCTCGTCCCCGAAGTCGTCGGCGTCTATCTGACAGGAGAACTCAACACCGGCGTCACCGCCACCGATCTCGTCTTGCTCGTCACCGAAGTCCTCCGCAAAACGAAAGTTGTCGGAAAATTCGTCGAATTCTACGGCCCAGGAGCCAAAGCCCTCTCCCTGCCTGACCGCGCCACCATCGCCAACATGGCCCCCGAATACGGTGCTACCATGGGCTTCTTCGGCATCGACGAAATCACCATCGGTTATCTAGCAGGTACTGGCCGCCCCGCAGAACTCTGCACCACCGTCGAGAACTACTACAAAGCCCAAGACCTCTGGGGCATCCCCACCGACCGCAGCGCCCTGGAATTCTCCCAAGTCGTCGATCTCGACCTCTCCTCCGTCAAGCCCGGCGTCGCCGGCCCCAAGCGCCCGCAAGACCGCATCGAAATCGAGTCCCTCAAATCCAAATGGGCCTCCCTGCTCACCAGCCCCGCACCCGACGGCTACGCAAAATTCCGCATCTCCGACACCCGCCCAGTCGAAGGCCTACCCGCCACTCTTGATAGCGTGCCGGACGATTCCCCCGGCCTCCCCGGAGCCTTCGGCGCGTCCGTCGGTATCGTCACCGAGCCAAATGACGATCTTTTCTATCCAATTTACGAAGTCACCGTCGACAGCAAGGGCGGCATCAAAGACACCATCACCCATGGCTCCGTCCTCATCGCCGCCATCACCTCTTGCACCAACACCAGCAACCCCAGCGTCATGCTGGCCGCCGGATTGCTCGCGCAAAAAGCCAACGCTAAGGGCCTCACCATCAAGCCCTCCATCAAAACCTCCCTCGGACCAGGCTCCCGCGTCGTCACCGACTACCTCAACAAAACCGGCCTCCAAGCCGAACTCGACCAACTCGGTTTCCAAACCGTCGGCTACGGTTGCACCACCTGCATCGGCAACTCCGGCCCGCTCGATCCCGGCATCGAAGACGTCGTGAAATCCGAAGACATCATCGCCGCCTCCGTCCTCTCAGGAAATCGCAACTTCGAGGCCCGCGTCCACCAATCCATCAAGGCGAACTTCCTCATGTCCCCGCCCCTCGTCGTCGCCTTCGCCATCGCCGGCACCATCGACATCGACATGGAAACCGAGCCACTCGGCTACGGCAGCGACGGCCAACCCGTCTTCCTCGCCGACATCTGGCCCAGCTCCGCCGAGATCGAGGCCGCCATGAACGCCTCCCTCAAGCCCGACGTTTTCCAACGCCTCTACACCGGCTTCGCCACCCAAAACCCCAAGTGGAACGAAATCAAATCCTCCACCGGCAACGTTTACGAATGGGATCGTGAATCCACCTACATCCAGGAGCCACCCTTCTTCGACGGCTTCACCCCCACTCCGCGCGACATCGTGGAAATCAAAGGAGCCCGCCCGCTCGGCATCTTCGGAGACTCCGTCACCACCGACCACATCTCCCCCGCCGGAGCCATCAAAAAAGCCAGCCCCGCTGGCCGTTTCCTCGATCAACAAGGCGTCGAATTCGCCGACTACAACTCCTACGGCTCCCGCCGTGGCAACGACCGCATCATGACCCGCGGCACCTTCGCCAACGTCCGCATCAAGAACCTCATGGTCCCCGGCACCGAAGGCGGAGTCACCAGCATCGCCGGAGAAACCAAAGACATCTACGACGCCGCCGCAGTCTATCAAGCCGCAGGCACCCCCACCATCATCATCGGTGGCGAAGACTACGGCATGGGCAGTAGCCGCGACTGGGCCGCCAAAGGCACCAACCTGCTAGGCGTCAAGGCAGTCATCACCAAATCCTTCGAGCGCATCCACCGCAGCAACCTCGTCGGCATGGGCGTCCTGCCCTGCAACTTCGTCAACAAAGACGACTACGAAAAAGTCAAAGCCCTAGCAGACGCCACCTTCGATCTAGTAGGTATTTCTAACGACCTCAAGCCCATGCAGCAAGCCACCCTCAAAGTGCATCCCGCCAGCGGCGCAAGCTTCGACATCCCCGTCATCGTCCGCATCGATACCCCGGTGGAAAAAGACTACTACCGCGCCGGCGGTATCCTGCCCTACGTGCTCGCGCAGATCCTCGAATAAGCAGAAGCGACATTCCTGTCGCTTCAAGGAGTGTGACCGTCTCGCCCACAAGTAGCTCATGAACTCGCAACCTCCCACCCTCTACCTCTTCGCTGGTTGCAACGGTGCGGGCAAAACTACTTTCGCCCGCGCATACCTCACCCAGCTCGAGCCGATTCCCCGCTTCCTCAACGCCGATGAAATCGCCCAAGACCAATTTCCTATCCAAAGAGCAACCCGCATTCATTGCCCGAGGCCAAGCCGCCGCTAAAGCCATGGCCAAGGAACTCCGTGCCGAACACAAACGCTGGAAGCTTCCTTTGCTATCTTGGACAAATGGCAAAATCGTTGCCACGGATCCCTGAAAAAGACGACTACCGCGCCGGCAGCATCCTGTCCTACGTGCAGGTCCAAATTCTAGCGTGAACGTGGCGGCGAATTTCATCCGCCAAACCACAAACTCAAGGGAACCACGAAATACTCCATCGCCGCGGATTCCAGGAAATCCCCATGGCGCATCACCTTCCATTGGGAAAACTCGGAAATGGAAAATGTCGATCTCGTCAGAATCGAAGACACTCACTGAAACCAACCGACCATGAAAACGAAACCAAGCGTCATTCGTCGGGATTCGCTCAAGATTCCAAAGCCAATCTCAAACCCCGCCGCCGCCCTGATCCACGATACCATCGCCCATCACGGTATCACCCAAGCCGAGGCCGCCGAAGCCATGAAAGTCAGCAACGCCCAACTCAGCGATGTCATCCGCTAGAAAAAGGCAGTCAGCGCCAACCTCGCCCTCCGTGCCCAGTTCTGCTTCGGCCTCCCCGACGACCTCCTCATCCACTTGCAAGCCCAGTTCGCTTACCAAAAAGCCTTCCAAGGGAAAAATCCGGATCTCCAGATGGAAGTCAGAGCCATTGCTTGAACCACACAACGGACTCCTAAATTACGTGCTGTCGCAGATTTTGGGGTGAGACCTTTCGAAGTCGTGCAAGACTTCCACCGAGTGTTTTCGTCGGATTCAACCTCTGTCAAATTTCGCCGGCCATTCTTCCGGGACTAAAGCAGGAGGTTTCGTCCATGGATCTTCTACCAGCGCGTCTTGAAACCACGCGTCAGCTAAGTTTGCATGCTCAGAGACGATGATTTGAAGCCCCGGAGCCTCCTTCTCCGCCACTCGGTGTAGCATCTTGAAAAGACTGCGTACTTTCTCCATATCGGCATCTCCACCTAACTCGGCTTCTAAAGCTCCAATTTCTCCTCCCGCCCTCTTGTAGGTCTCTGAAGGAAAGTAGACTTGAGTTGGCTGATCTAGGAACAGGAAAGACGGTAACGGGTGGCCATATTTATTCGCAAAACAATGAAGGGAAAGCAAAGCCCCTAGATGATAAGCTAGCTGATTAGCACCACCGCCTGTTTTAAACATCGGAACTGGCTTCCCGTCGCGATCAAAAATAAGCGTCATTTTCTTGAGATCGAGGCGGATAGGATAGCCGCTAAATTCTGCTTCGAGTTCACTGACAAACTGGCTTATGCCGTTTGAAATCACATTAAGAACAGACTCAAGCCTTTCATCGAAATCTGAGAATCCGAGATCTTTCTCAAGCTGTGAAATTTCGCTGAGCAAGCGCTTAACTCTTGTTTCCGTATCGCTATCCACGATTTCCGGAGAATCTTGCTCTAGAAACCAGCTAATTCGTCCGATAACACGAGCTGCCGAGGCATTTCGGTCACCAAGTTGAGCAATTACTTCGTTGGCTGCTATTGCAGTAGCCAGATTTGCCTGTGTGGTTCTTATTCTATCACTAATTTCAGAAATTCGGTTTCTGATACCGACTGTATACTCATCAATTTTTGAGCGTTCGCCCTCCACAGACTTTAGTTCCTCTTCCAAGGAACGAAGCTCTGCAATCAAAGATTCGGCCATCGGCTCATGTGGGAGCAGACTATCTGGAGCAAATGGCCAACTACGGCCACCATCAGCGGTTTCTAAGGGCAATGAACCGATGGATTCCAAACGACTCTTTTGCTCAGCAACCTCATCCGAGAAACCATCTTCCTTGTTCCTGAAATTTTCGGCAGCTTCTAGAGAGCGCCGCTCTAGATTTCGCTGTTCCAACAAAAACGCTAAAGTATCCTCCAATCTAGCTATTGTGGTATGATCCTCATCCGGCAATTCGTGAGGTGTCCAACAAAGGCAGGATTGCAGGAGTTGAATTGCGTCCGTCTCGTCAGAATCTTGAGCTTTCGGGATAAGTCCTACTTGCCGAGCCTCTATCAAAAGGGAAGTAGCTTTTTCATTAGCACTATCGGTAAAATCTTTAACTGCTGCAATTCCTCGTTGGAGCAACTTCAAATCCCGACGCTTTTTCCGCAGTTCGGCATCAATTTCGAGATGATCATCTGGCGCGATGCCGAGAAAAACTGGTAGACTATCTTTGATGGTTTGGGGTAAAAACGGCTCATTTTGGCGATAGAAAAGTTGATCCGCACTGGTGATGAGATTTTGCTTCTGAAAGAGAAAGAAGGGGGCGTGCTTAATCGACACCTCGAAAGGATTCCTACTTTGCCCTTCTGGCACAATCACGTTGTTATTTGGGATTCCAAGCAACTCACTCAGGAGCGTCACGACACTGTCGTCATTTCCATTGACGATAAGTTCATCAAACGTGGGAGGAATGATGCTGGCTCCTCGCTTAATCATTACCTGCGAACAAGATGCACCGCCATTTTCAGGCCTCGGCTTCCCTACGAAAACTTGCTCGCCCGAAAACCCAAAAATAACGCCATACCAAGATACCTTGTCCTGAATGGGGCCTTCCGGCACTAAGAAGGTCGAACGTCCCATACAATACTCCACGATTGTTGAGAGGGCTGACTTACCTGTAGAAGAACGACCCGTGATAATATTAAGACCTCTGGTTTTGAATTTAAGCCGTCGCGCCTGACCGTCGTGGCTGTAGAGGATGATTTCGAGAATATTCATGGTCGTATTCCTAATGATGTGTAAACGGTGGCACGATCTCCCGTCTCGGCGAACTTCTTGCCCAACACCTTAGCGATAGCTTGGCAACTCTTTGTATCTTCAGTGCCCTTAAAACTCTTCATGACATGCGACGCTTCGATAGAGATCCCTCCTTGATTGCTGACCCGGATCAAATTCCGTTCGGATAGGTAGGAAAGAGCTTCCATGCTATAGGGCATCAATCCTCTTGCCCTTTCTGAGAGACCGATCTGGATTTCAGGATTTTCGCTCGATATTGTGGTTAGATAAGCTCTAGGCTTGGACTTGAATATGGCTCTTGTTGCTTGGTGAAGAGAAATAGGGAGAACAAGTAACACTAACGAATAGGGCATCGGTTTAGCCGACTTTTCCTCATAAGCAATTACCGCACGAGCGATGAGAAGACCGCAAAATGCAGGATTGAGTAGAGTTTTCAATTCTCTAGGTCTTTGATCCCAAGGATTCATCCTTCACTACCTCCAAAAATTTCTTGGACACGCTTTCTGAAATACGGGTGCCAATGAACATGGGGTTCATCTTCGTTCGCCAGAATGTGGTAGCTACCGGCAAGCACAAATGTGGCTGTAACCCTGGGACGTATTCTGAGTCTTTCGGAATCCGAAGTGGTGAGCGTATCTAGGAGCTTTTTCCCTAGAGATCTAAGTTCTTTCTCTGGTGTTGTATCCACAATGGCTTCCCAAATAATCTCCCGTTGACGAGCCCATTCTCCGACCAGTCGTTTGTCATACAGCTCAAGTTCACCATCTAGTTTTAGATCGACACGAACCCATTCGCTGCGCTGCTGAGTAGCTCGGTAATAGTCGACAATTGAGCGTTTGATACGATCCGAGCTTATTCCAATAGAGCGCAACTGCTTCACGAAGTTCCTACTATCATTCTCAGCATCCGGCTCTTCATTTGGGTCTGCGAATTCGTAGTCAATTGGAAGATTGTCTTCCCGATATTGCGCGCCAAGCCCCTGAATTTTTTCCCAGACTTCCATACCGATGATTGGAGTAGTTCTCTCCCCACTCATCATTTTAATCGTGAGATCAAACCACCATCCCTCCAAGCTTTCGTAAACGACCTTTCTATAAATCGAAGGCACCGCTCTCAGATGCAAATTCTGGATCTTTTTGGGTAATTCATCTATTCGCGGTTCTGAATCGAAAATTTTTAGACGTCCAAAGAAATCTTCTCTTTCTGGAGATGTAAGAGTTTTGAGATCACTGACTACAGCGATAATCAATTTGGACTTACTACTTGCACCTTTCAAAATAAGCTCATCCGAGAACCCACCAGACACGTTGGCTACGGGAAGAAAGTTCTCTAGCAGCGAACCGGCGGGAATTTTTGAGGTCGTAAAGAGCACGAAGCGCGCTTTGTTTGTCGGCTTTGGATTCTTCTTGAATTGCTCCAGCCAAATTCGGACTGATTTCCAAAAATCCAAAGATCGGTCGGTCAGCGAATCACCTTTTGCCTTGTGTTTCAACGCCCCCAAAACCTGCTGTCCCTGATCGGTCAGATCTATATCGTCATCTGATTCAATTTGGCATTCAGCTTCCTCCGGTGCGCCAAGAAGCCACCACAATGCGTAACGCTGTTGGTAATTATACCCCAAGGCTTGAGCACCAGCCGAGTATGGGTTCTTGTTGGACGACATGTGCTGCTGGATGTATAAGTTAATATCCCGAAGATCTTTGCCGATACCCAGCCATATCGCTTTCCGTAATCTGATCGGCGGAAACCAGTCTGTAATGCCTCTCCTCAACCGTCCGGACAAGCCCATCGCTATCCAGTTGCAACTCGAACATCGCGATCCTCGAATCGTCGATGAACTGCGCGGAGATGGCCCGGCAAACGAGATTCGGAAATTTTTCCGCGCAGCAGGCGATGTCCTGCTTCGCTTGGACGGTGGAAAGCTGATCGCTGCCGCCCTTCGCCTGAACCGGGATCACGTATTGGCAACCCATGCGATCCACGCCGATATAGACTTCGTCGATTTCGATCTGGCCGAGGCCTTTGACCGTTGTGCGAAGGTGGTTTTGGAGCGAGTAGGCGGTGACTCCGAGGAAGATATCGATGAGCCGGTTGTAGCGAACTTTCGCTAGCAGAGCCTGTTCGTCGGATAATGAATTGCACGCGACGATCTCGGGGGTGGCATCTGGAATCTTGATCGTAATGAGATTGTCGTTCGGCTCGATGCGGTTGATCGGGACGAGACGAAATTCATATTCCGCTCTTCCTGATCCTTCGATCACCCACTCCGTGCCCTTTGGCTGGGTTGCCAGAATTTCTCCGGGCAAAGGGTTCCGATAACGGAACGAATAGAGCACGTCCCCGATATTCTTCGGCACCGCGATCTCCAGAAGAGCCGCAGTTTCAATCAATTCGTCGCGCGAAAACGGAACAACTGTTTTCTCCTTCTTGTATCCCTTCGCAAAAATGTGGGCGATCAGGCTTTGGTATCGGTTCGGCTTCTTCATGCGCTTGGTTCAGATGGCGATCTGGGACAAGCGCTCGCGCTCAGTCTCTTGCTGGGAGCGTTTCCGCGCGCCGCTTTTTTTGTCGCGTTTCTGGATCGGGCAGTCGATTCCCCAGAATTTCGCGGCCTGGGACATTTCCATTGAGAGCAGTGAGACATCGCCTAAGGGAATCGCTTCCTCATCCCTGCTGGGTGAGATTCTCATCGCGGAGATCACCTCGGAGGCAACGGCTCTCGCGAGCGGCGGCGGGACGGCGTTGCCGATTTGGCGGGCACCATGCCATTTCGTCCGGTGAAAGCGGAACCAATCGGGAAAGCCATGAAGCCGAGCCATTTCCCTGACAGTGATGCAGCGGGGTTTTTCGTAGTGGATAGGTCGTGGACTTGTGAATGCGCCACGTGCTGCGTCCGTGCCCGCCCGCAGTGTGTTCGAGACTCCTGTTGGGCTAAGTTTGAAAAATCGGGAGATCGGCTCCACCGAACCCGGTTCGGTTTCTGTGAAGCGGGTTTTGGAAATATCGGAATGGGTGGTTTGGGCGCTGGAAGTCAGAACCGTGGGATCCCAGATGCGCATCTGCCCAAAATGCCAGGATGCTCGGTTGGAGCAGCGCATTTCATTGCCGTAGTCGGAAGCATCGCCCCAGGCGGATGTTTTCACTTCATCGGTTTTGCCCAGCGTCGCGAAACGATCCGCATCGGGGAGGTCGCCAAGAGCCTCAGAACAGGTTGGAGCCGGACGAAGCCCGAGCTGCGGGGTTCTGTCGGGGCGATAGGTTGTGGGAGCCGGATAGGATGGGACGGGAAGCCCTTTTTTCGCACCGAGTAAGAACAGCCTTTTCCGATCCTGTGGCACACTGTGAGAGCTGGCGTTCAAGACAGACCAAGGCATCCGGACGGAATATCCTTTTTCCTCAAAGGTCTCGATGAGTTGTTCCAGAAATTTCCGGTGCTCGCCAACCGTCAGCCCTTTCACGTTCTCAAACACGAAGTAATCCGCATTGAGTTCGCACACAATCCTGACGAAATCCCCGACAAGGCGGTTCCTGGGATCATCGAAAATCCGTTTCCCGATCATCGAGAATCCCTGGCAAGGTGCCCCCCCGAAGACGACATCCACCTTGCCCTCGATTCCCGCCCGCTTGCGGATTTCAGCTCCGGTGAGGTTCTGGACGGACTCCGGAATCACCGTGGTCTGCGGAAAATTGAAATGATGGATGCAAGCATGGATTGGATCGATCTCCACCGCCGCCGCGACATGGAACCCCGCCTGCTCAAAGCCCAGCGACATGCCCCCCGCACCCGCGAAAAGATCCACTCCGACAGGGCGACGCTGGTTTCTCGGCTGGGATTTCATTGCGTTCTTACGAACAGTTTTTAGGTGGCTTGTCAAATTCTGAATTGGATTATCGTGCGCTTGGGATGAACGATATGAGTTCGCTGCCTCCCGACAAGCCGATAAGCATTCCGTGAATTTTCCAAGCCTGACACGCCTAGGGCAGCGGAAGGTGTCTGGAGCGACAAAGCCCAGCGTCATCTCTCCGCCGCACGGGAGTTGCGTATGTGCTCTATCCGGGAAACTCGATACACGAACCTTTCCGTTCGAATTTCCACGAGATCCTTCCGGGGCTCGGCGCATTCTCAATACGCCCCGGTAGCGGAGGCAGCGCCAAGGGGATTAGGGTTCTTTCCAAATTCCTGGATGATGTGATCGACCATTTATCGAACCGGACAACGGCACATGAAAGATCACGTTATCATCTCGGAGAAGCCCTTTCACTAAAAAAAGATGCCATTCCTTATGGGACCAAGACACTGCCAGAGAAGGATCAGTTCCAGAAAAAGATTACGCCGAACGCTGGCCTCTCTACACACAGCCTGTGTGAAATTCTCGTGAACCTGCACTTCTGGATTGCCGGCCTATCGCTTTGTCTGTGAGAAACAGCACCGCGGCTTTCTCAAAACACCTTCATGAAATTCATCTTCAACCGCTGGCGGGGAATCCTTATTTCCACCGGCGTCCTCATCCTCCTCACCGCCACTGGACTTATTTTCTGGGCAGGATCGCAGATCGCCAGTCCCACACGGCGACCGCTGATGGACTATCACCGTGAATTTCTATCAGACTCGGCCGCTCACGGCCTCGTCATCCATCACTTCACGGCCAGCGACGGCACGCCCTGTCTCGTCTGCACGCCCGATCCCTCCGGAAACCTGGGTGACCGTGGTATCAAAATCCGCCAGCAACTCATCGCGCGCGGCCTCGCCCTGAAACCCGCCGGCCAGATCATCGGCACGCTCGTGCTCGTCCATGGCCGTAAAGGACGGAAGGAAGACTATCTCCCCATCGCCGAACGTCTGTGCGCGTCCGGCTTCCGCTGCATCATTCCAGACATGCCCGCTCATGGCGAACATCCGGCCACCATCGCCACTTACGGCGTCCGCGAGGCAGGGCTGCCCGCACGGGTACTCGATGAGACAGCGAAATCCTTCCACTTTGAATCACAACCCGCCGGATTGTTAGGTATGTCAATGGGTGGCTCCATTTCTGTTCACGCAGCAACTTTACCAGATGCACCATGGAAGACCCTAACGGTGATCTCAAGTTTTGACTCATTTCCAAAATTGATCGAAGCACAGGCATCACAATCCATTGGCAGCACACTTGGCCCGCTGTGGGCAAAAAGCGCCGACATCGTCTATCATTGGAAATCCGGAATCCGTCTCTCAGACATCCAGCCCCACCGACACGCCGCCTCCATCAAGATCCCCACGCTGGTCGCCCACGGCACGGCGGACCGCGTGTCTTCCATCATTCGCGGACACACCCTACATCATTCCCTGCCCTCCCTTACCCCCAAGAAATGGATCGAAATTCCCGGTGCCGGTCACGACAACGTCCTAGTCACCTCTTATCCCATCTACGCAGACATCGCCGAGTGGATGTTTCTCCATTTGCATCCATGATATGTGCCATTTCGATAGGTCTGCCATTCTAACGGTCGTCGCTAGTCCTCCAGATTCCACAGACTAGGGCATCCGAAGAATTTCCCAATCCGTCGGGGATGTAGCGACCGCGTAAAGGATCACCGCCACCATTGGGCGCGTCCCCGTCACTGAAAGCCCGAGTTCTCCGGCCAACCACAAACTGAGTGTTTGGAGCAGTAGCGATGTGGACGGATTCGACAAGCCCAGACGCTTACGGATCGCAGAGTGATGCGGATCCGCACGGGTGAATACACCATGAATCAGGTTCTTAGCACGGCTCCACTTGGATGGTTCGGGAGATGATTCCGCAGCGTCGCGGGATCCTTGCTCGTCGCAGATGATCCGAAACGTCTCCGGAGGAACTTTGAAATCACGAGCCACTTTTTCACCGAACTCATTCCAGCTAAGTTGTCGCTTGCGGACTTGATCTAATTTGGAAACCTGTCGCAGGAGACACTCGGTATCGATCTCAATTCTGGTAGTTTTGGAGCGGGGAGACGTAAGCAATTGCATGATGCATCTTTATCTAATCACTTGCGCGGGCGAAGGAAGAGAGATTAGTCAACTAAATCGTCACATCGGGAAGCTCGACGGCGGCTCGTTGAAAAAAACGCCGTTTTCGGGTTTTCGATCATGAGATTTCCGCCATGGTTGAGCCGTGGAATGGATTACGCAAGCAGCGCTGGGCGCATTGATCGGAGAGCTGATGATGGGAAGACGCCTTGGAAAACGGGCGTTGGCGTGGGGCGCGTTTTTCGGGATTTTGCCTAATTTGGATCTCGTGCTTTTTCCGATGTTAGATACCGCTCGCGAGTTGGCATGGCACCGTGGGCCCAGTCACTCGTTGATGGTCATGGCGCTGGGGACGTGGGGAATCTCGCGAGTCCTGCCCAAGATTTGGAAACGGGAAAAGATCACCCAAGCGGAAGCGGCGGGCTTTGTGGCGGCGGTGTGGAGCAGCCATTTGTTCGTGGATTGCTTCACCGTGGAGGGTGCTGAGCTTTTTTGGCCGATTTCTCGCCAGCAGGTGAGTTTCAATCTGCTCCACCCGAGCGATTTCCTCATTGCACTCCCAGTGGCCGTAGCCGCAGTCGGGCTGGTGATCCTACCCGAATCCGCGCTGAAAAAAACGCGGGGTAAAAAAACGGTTTTACCTTCAAAGCGTGAAAAACTTTGCCGTTGGGGGCTTGGCCTCAGCGCGGGATATGCCATACTGGCAATGGGATTCAAATGGGTGGCGTCCGCAGGATTCGAAGCAGATCTCGCGAGACGTGAGACGAAATTCGAGCGTCGGATTGAATCACCTACCCCCTACAATATTCTACTTTGGCGCTCGGTGGTGGATCGGGGGGAAGAGTTTTGGGTGGGATATCGAAGCATTTTTGAGTTTCATTCAACCCCGGTGCGTTGGACGATTTATCCCAAGGGAAATGAAGCACTTGCTGAGGTAGCGAAGCTCAGGGAAACCAAGACACTGAAAGGTTTCACGGGCGGATGGTGGATTTCCCGGCCCCATGCGAAGGGAGCTTGGCTGGGCGATTTACGCCTACCAGAAACTCGCACCTGGGGCAGTAAAAAATCGATGGTGGATAGTCGCTTGGCCGCTTCATGGGTCATCAATTCGACGGCAACGGGTGATGGCTTGAAATCGCTTTCACCCATGGAGGATGGCTCGACCGAAAGCTTGCGGCGAATGGCCGGACGAATCATTGGCAACCGTGAAAATTGGGAGGCCAATCCGCGATTGGCTGGAGTCGAAGGGAGTCTCCCGGAATTTCTGGTCGTGGAGGAGTAGGCCTTGCGAACGTAATTCTCGTGTTTGAAAATTCTTCGCTTTCGCCAGCCTGCGGATGAGTTATGGATTTCACCCGTGAAGGTTTTTCTCATTCTATTGGCGGCAGCGCTGACCGCAAAGGCTGCGCCGAGTGATCCCGGCAGGGTCGCCGTGGATTTCCTCGAAAAAGTGCGCTTGAGAAAAGTCGATCTCGAACCCGGTGGCGATACCGCACTTTCTGCCCAGACAGCGACGAGGAAGAAAAACCAGATCGCCCGGAATTTCGAACGCATGGCTCGCGATCTGGGAAGTGATCCGCTGGAATTGGGTGCCGTGAAGCTGGACGATAATTTCGCGGCGGTGCTGGTGAGAAAAGTCGGTGGATTCGATCCCACTCGCTTGCAGATTTTCCCGATCGCTTTGGTCAAACGAGATGCCGAATGGACCGTGGCCCCCGTCCCCGCGTCATTCGAAAACTCCGGCACCGGATACGCGGTCGAACTTCGGAAACGGTTGGAAAAACTCGAAAACTGGATGCTTCGTGAGCAAGTCGTGGACTTGGAACAACTCCGCGAACAGTCAACCGCCCGCATGAGGGAGAAAATCGAAGCCAAGCTCACCACCAAGGAAGTCCGGCAAATGGATTCAAAAACCTTCGGGGAACGATTTCTCAAAGCCTGTTCCCACCGGGATTTACCTTCGATGCTGGGATGCCTCGGTGGACTCGCTCAGAAGTTCCCCGAGGACTGGCCAGCCCGCTTGAGCGCTGTGGAGGCCGCTGTCGCCACTCGGGCGACAGCCACTCGGCCGTGGCGACTCCTCACCTCGCCAAATGTCGCACGGGTCATCGTCCAGCATGATGGAGATGATCGCAGCGCGCTGATTTCCATCGCTTGTCTGGACCCTGCGGGCACCGGGGAGGAGCTGACTCGGCCTCAAATCGAGGTCATTCATTTCGAGTTATCGAAGGAGGACGACGGACTTTGGCAGGTCAATCCACCTGACGCATTTCTTCGGCCAAGTGAGGATTCCGATGACGAAACCGACGAGTCGTTCGATTCCGAACTTCGCGATGCCTTCGCCGCCAAATGGATTGAGAAAAACCCACTCCAGTCACAAGCCACCGCCGAGAATGCCCACCGCGCGCTGATCGCTGCCCTGGGCAGTGCTGATTTCCCGGCTATCCTTGCCCTTTCGAAAATTGACGGCGAACCATCGTCAGCGCGGAAAAACTGTATCCAAGCGGCCCAAATCAGCGGATCTGTCCAAAACCCGTCTGCGGTGAAACATGCCATGCCATTGACATTTCGCACCAGCGAAACCGCAGCCGTCGGCTTGTTTCAATTCTTCTCAGCCCAAGATCCCGGGCGATTTAAACCCACGACCCTCTATTTTGAAAAATCCCCCAAAGGCTGGCTTTGGGCGCCCGAACCCAGCGCTGAAACTCTCGAAAAGTTTAAAACGTGGGTGGATTCCGAGACCATCGCTTGGCGAGATCGATGGCAGGATTTGGTCTTGGAGGACTGCCCCGTAATAGAAAAAATCGATTCACTACCCGCTCCGCCCCGCGAAGAAGCAGAGGCTCTCGTGAAAAAATGGCTCGATACCACTCGCCAAGGCGATGTCAAAGCCGCCCTCAACCTCGTGGCTCGTCTCGATGATCCTCAAAGCGGGGGCACCGTGCTGCAAAATCTGGGTTACGAAATTACCACCTCTCGACGCAGCAAGGAAGAGCCTACGATCACCAGCACCTACTGCGGTAAAACCTGGACCGCAGTGGGTGTGAAAATCGATCCATCAGGAAAATCAGCCTTTCCCCTCTACCCCGTCATCCAAACCTCTCAAGGCCCGCGGATCCTCATCGAAATCGACTTGTTTGCCTCCAAAAATCGAGGCCGGGAATTCCTCAATAAGGCGGCCTTCGAGCGCCTCGAAAAATCATCGAACCCAGCCAGAGAACTTCAGAGTCTTTACTCCGAGCACCAAGCGCACCTTCTTAATTCGCCCCCTAAAAATTAGCGCCGATCACCGCAAATTTTTTAACGAAAGCTTCTGAACACCCTGGAAATCTGTCGGAATCACTATCCTACGCGGGCTATGTCCGGTTCTGGGACCAAGTTTTTAATAATTCGTTTGATATTATCAAATAATTTACTTTAAATGAATGTTGCACCTAGTTAGTATTATGCAATCTCAAATGCAAAGGCAAGTTCTGCCAACCTTCGGCTCCCACAGGCGATCAAGCTGGAAGAGAACCCGAGGAATGACTCTCATCGAAATGACGGTGGTGATCTTGGTTCTTCTAGCGCTGATCACGACTTTATTTTTCGGTGCCCGAGCATGGAAACGAGGGTCTGACCGGACATTATGCATCATCAACATTCGTAACGTCCAACAAGGCGTCCGCGCGTATGCCAACATCAATGGATTTTTAGACGGAGGAAGCGCGCCCGACCTTAAAAGCAAGGTGATCGGCCTCGGGAAGTATGTGGAGTCCCTTCCGAATTGTCCATCCAACGGAACCTATGCCTTTGGTGGCACATTTGGTGAAAACACGATTCCTCCATACGGAGAGCTTTATATGCAATGCGATCTTGAGACCACCGACAATCATGTGCCGGTGAATGCTGGCGATTGGTAACTCCGCGATTGCGTAGGTTGCAAGAGCCAAGAAATCATGCTTTTCTACTCGTATCACTTTCTTAGCCCGCTTCCGTAGTTCTGAGACTCGGAATACAAGGCCCCCCCAGCATAGTATGTGTGTAGCTGCCCCGGTCGCCCCCAGTGATCGGGGCAGTGGAGAGGGATCATCCGCTACTTCTGCCAGATCAACCGGATTTCTTCAGGACTGAGTTCTTTCCAAGTCCCAAGCACCAATCCATCGCTGTGGAGCTGACCAATCGCGACTCGGATTAACCGCAGCGTAGGAAACCCCACCGCCGCAGTCATCCGCCGAACTTGGCGGTTTTTTCCCTCGATCAATTGCAACTCAAGCCACGCCGTGGGGATGCTTTGACGAAATCGCACCGGCGGATTTCTCGGGGAGACTTCAGGTTCATCGTCCAACAAGTTCGCCTTACAAGGAAGCGTCCGATGATCTTGAATCATCACTCCACCACGCCTGAGTTTCACCAGCGCCTCTTCCGTCGGGATTCCCTCGACTTGCGAAAGATAGGTCCGCGGATGCGCAGTTTTCGGATCGAGCAAGCAGTTGTTGAAGCCCGCTTCATCGCTCAAAAGCAATAATCCTTCCGAATCCATATCCAACCGCCCCACCGGATAAACACCCGCCGGAAAACCGAAATCTGCTAGAGTCTTCTGACCAGGCTGATCCTGCGTGAACTGACACAAAACGCCGTAGGGTTTATGAAATGCGATGACCATTCTAGCGATTTTCGAAACCTAACGATTCAGCCAAAATAGTCCGGTATTAAGGTAGGTGGCGTAGGTGACCCAAGCGAGATACGGCATCAGTAGCCATGCCGAAACCCGATCGTATTTGTATGCCATTAGAATCGTCGCCAGCACCCCTAACCAAAGCGCACAGATCACCGCAAGAGCCGCCGCGATTTGATGCATCCCGAAAAATACCGGCGTCCACACCAAATTCAGACCCATCTGCATCGCAAAAACCCAGACCACCTGCCACGACCGCCGCGACACAAAACGCCCGAGCGCAGTTCCCATCAGCAAGTACAACACCGACCACACCGGTCCAAAAATCCACCCCGGCGGCGTGCCCGGCGGCTTAACGAGTTCCCGATACCAGGAATCCGCGCCACCCACCGTAGATAGTCCCGACGCCGTGCCCAATCCGAGGCAGACCACCGCACCAAGCAGCGACCAGCCCCATCGTCCGGGAGTCTTTCCAGCCACACTCATGACTCCTCGAGATGAAACGATTTCCGCGAATACTTGCACCGGAATGGCGCGCCCGACTCATTCGGCTTCCAGCCATTCGCATTCCCGAAATCAATCGCCGCCGTCACCATATCGTAACTCACAACCCGCGGCAGCTCAGCAGTGAATACCTGCCCGTTCACCGGCGCACTCGCCTCGACCAGTAATTCGTTCACTCCTCGCCGATTTTGCATGATCCAACGATATTGCACATCGCGGTGGTTGATAACTTTGTAACCTTTTTGTGGAGGAGGCATCGTGGTGAATTCAGGGATAAAATGGCGGCGAAGCGGCAAACTGCACCAAACGCCACGCAATGAGAATGCTTAACTCAAAATTTCATCATCCGCACATCCCGCCCCGCCATCTATTTCTCGTTGCCGATGAGGACCACATCAATTACAGCGTTGGTCAACCTAGAGAAGAATACCCCGGCGGAAAACCTCTCATTCCAGTCGATGATTTTGTGGTGGCTCTGGATGGACTGAATGCAAGGGGGCTACGCCATGCAGCAGTTGCGACGGGTTGACCTGCTCTGGCAGGGTGAAGAAACGAAGCAATATGAACGACTGAAAGCGGACGCTGCCGAGGCCGGGCTGGCGATCTCTGATTTTGTAAAAGACGTGCTGCGCAAAGCACTTGAAGGTGGGAGTTGAATTGTAGTTTCTCCAGGTTCTACTTTGTCGTTAGAGCATCGGAAGTTGCGGAAGAATTCACCCCTCACACCAGTTGCGTCTCGACCAGCAGCTTGTAGGTGCCATCCCGCGCGAGTAATTCTTCGTGGGTGCCGCTTTCTACGATTTTTCCGTGGTTGAAGACGAGGATCTTGTCGGCATGTCTAACTGTGGAAAGTCGGTGGGCGATGACGAGGCTGGTGCGACCGTGCATGAGCCGTTCTAACGCTTCGTTCACTTGGCGTTCGCTCTCGGAATCGAGGGCGGAGGTGGCTTCGTCTAGCAGGAGAATTCGCGGATTGGCAAGGATGGCGCGGGCGATGGCGATACGTTGGCGTTGGCCACCGGAGAGCTTGGTGCCGCGCGGGCCGACGAGGGTATCATAGCCTTCTGGCAGCGCGCTGATGAATTCGTGAGCATTGGCCATTTCCGCGATGCGGGCGATGTCTTCGCGACTGGCACCGGGATTTCCATACTCGATGTTTTCTAAAATGCTGCCGCCGAACAGTAGGACTTCTTGCGGGACGATGGCCATTTGCGCGCGCAGGCAGGCGAGGCCGATTTCGGCGGCGTTGACATCGTCGAAAAGGATGCGTCCGGACTCAGGGTGATGGAAGCCGAGGACGAGGGAGAAAATGGTGGATTTCCCTGCGCCAGATGGGCCGACGAGGGCGATGCGCTGGCCAGGCTCGACTTGGAAGTCGATGTCGTGGAGGACTTGCACATCGGGCCGGGAGGTGTAGCGGAAATTGACACGCTTGAAGGCGAGTGAGCCTTGGAGGAGAATGTCCATCTCACCACTCGTGCGCTCAGTGGGTGTATCGAGAATTTCGCGCAGTCGGTCGGTGGCTCCCGCCGTTTGTTGGAACTGAGAAATGATTTCCGGGAATGAGCCTAACGACGCGCCGACGAAGATGGAGAAGAGAATGAAGGCAGCGAAATTCGTCCAACCGATTTCCCCGTTCGCATACATCCGTGAGCCATACCAGGTGACAAATGCAATCGTGCCGAACAGCGCGAAGATGATGAACGAGAGGAACGCCGCGCGATGGCGTGCGCCCCGCAGGGTGACTTGAAAAAATGAGTCGAGCGCACGGTCGTAGCGGCGAGCCTCGAAGTCTTCGTTTCCGAAGGCTTTCACATCGGCAATGGATTGGGTCGTCTCCTCGATGACGGTACCGGCCTCGGCCAGAGAGTCCTGAGCATCGCGCGAGAAGCCACGGACTTTTCTCCCAAAAAACGCGATTGCCAGCACGACAATCGGCACGCTGCCAAGCATGATGAGCGAGAGTTTCCACGAGGCGATGAAGATGAAAACCAAACCACCGATGAGAATAACGGTGTGCCGCACTGCTTGCGGGACCGCATTGAGCAAGGTGTCGCGGACGATGCCGAGATCCGCAGAGACGCGGTTGCTGAGAGCGCCGGAGCGCTGCTCTTGATAGAAGCGGATCGGGAGCTTGACGAGATGGGCGAAAATGTCGCGCCGCAGATGGTTGAGAGCCGCCTCACCGGAGCGGATGAAACCTTGGACGCGGAAAAAGGCAATGATCGATTGCACGGCCAGCACGCTGATGAGCATCAGCACGACGTGGTTGGATTTTTCCAAAACCTGAGCCGGATCGACGCCGTTGCGGAGGGCGTCGGTGGGATTTCCGATGAGTTCCTTAAGATAATACGGGAAGGCCAGCGAAAGGATGGCGGTGAAAAAAAGCGCGGCGAGCGAGGGCAGAAAAATCGCCTTTTCCTGCATGAGATAGCTGAGGACCCATCGGTGAGAGGAGAGGGGTTTTTTCAGTTTCGGCTCGGGCATGGCCGGATGGGAGACGATCCGGGCGATGCCGTCAACTGTGAGAACCTAGTTTTGAAATTCCCCACAACGCCGCCGGATCAAAAGCATCGTGGCCATCACCCTGGTCAGAATACCCGTTGATGGTTCGGGAACGAGTGTGCCCGTCTTTAAATAGATGCCAGACAGGTAGGATTTGATGTCCGTGTCGCCGGTGTAGTCGCCGACAGATCCTTGTCCTTCGAATGCCGTCGTCTGGGGATTTGTAGGAGCGTCCCGCCAACAATGATGGCTGATGCGCGATGCATGGGAACTGCAGTGGAAACCAACGCACAAACCATGATTTTCATGAGTTTCCCACGCCCGCTGACCATCATCATTCCACGCTCTGCAACCGAGCGAGTCCTGTTAATTTTCGATTGCACACCGGGATTGCGCTTCGCTGGCGGATGCTTCATGAAGTCCTGCCATGACGGGCAGGGAAATTCGAGAAGCGCTGATTCACGCTGGAGTAATGCCGAGTAAGCAGCTTGGGCAAAATTTCCTCATCGATCCAAATATGGCACGATGGATCGTTTCCCAGCTTGAAATCTCGGCAGACGACGCCGTCGTCGAAGTCGGACCCGGCACCGGTTCACTCAGCGAGCATCTCGTGGGGAAGGTCAGGAAATTGATCCTCATCGAGTTCGACGCCCGCCTCGCCGCCGCCCTCACCGAGCGATTTAAAAATGACCCCAGCGTGGAAGTTCACCATGCCGACGGCGTAAAATTCGACGGTCGCCAACTCTTCAAACACCGCCCACTGAAATTTCTCGGCAATCTTCCCTACTCCTGCGGCGGCGCGATTTTGAAAAACCTGCTCAGCCGTCCGCACCCGTTCGAGCGCGCCGTCATCATGTTGCAAAAGGAAGTCATCGATCGTCTCGGCGCGAAACCCGGCACCAAGGACTACGGCATCCTCTCACTCCGCACCCAGGCGAATTGGGACGTGAAATCCCTGCGCACCGTCCCACCCGAGGCCTTCTACCCCCAGCCGAAAATCGACTCCAGCGTCGCCATACTCACGCCACGCGCCAGCGGATTACCCACCTTCGACTATCGGCTTTTCGACGAACTCATCCGCCGCGGCTTCGCCCAGCGCCGCAAGCAGCTCAAAAAACAACTCCCCGACGGCCCGCCGTGGGACGAAATCACCACCGGACTCGGCGTCACCGCCACCGTTCGCGGCGAGGAACTCACACTCGCCCAATGGGTCGATCTCACCCGCGCTTACGACCCGCACCCACTCAAGGATGTGCCTCAGAAATCCGGGGAAATCTTCGATGTCGTGGATGCCGACGACCAAGTCACCGGCACCGCCACCCGCGCGGAAGTCCACGCCCAGAAGCTCACCCACCGCGCCGTCCATGTCTTCGTCTTCAACAAACGCGGCGATCTTCTTCTCCAAAAACGCTCGCTGCTCAAAGACATGTGCCCCGGCCTCTGGGACTCCAGCGTCTCCGGCCACCTCGATTCCGGCGAGTCTTACGAAGCCGCCGCTGTCCGCGAACTTGAGGAGGAAATGGGCATCACCGCCGAGACTCTGCCAGCGGAAATCGCCCGCATCCCCCCCCGCGTGACCACCGGCTGGGAACACGTCCGCCTCTATCAGACGCGTCACGATGGCAACCTCCGTTTCCCCTCTGCCGAGATCGATGCCGTGATGTGGTTTCCGCTCGCGGAGATCACTGCTTGGATCGCCGCCCACCCCGCAGATTTCGCCCCAGGCTTCTTAGAGTGCTGGAAAAAATTCACCGAACTCTGATCTCATGAAACTCCTCGCCTGTCTCGCCATAGCCTTACTGGCCCTCACCTCCTGCCAGAAATCCTCACCAGATCCACTCGGCTACCAGATTGTTTCCAGCCACCCGCACGACACCACCGCCTACACCCAAGGCCTGCAATTGAAAGACGGCCGCCTGTTTGAAAGCACCGGCCAATACGGCGAATCCACCCTCCGCGAAATCGCGCCAGCCACCGGCAAAGTCCTCCGCAAGCGCCCGCTCGCCAAAACCGTCTTCGCCGAGGGGCTCACCATCCTCGGCAATGAAATGTTTGTCCTCACCTGGAAGGAAAATACCGCCTACGTCTTCGGGCCAGATACCTTCAAGCCCATCCGCACTCACGAATACAAAGGCGAAGGCTGGGGCCTCACAAATGATGGCAAACAACTCATCATGAGCGACGGCACCAGCACCCTCAAGTTCATCAACCCCAAGGATTTCTCCATCCTCAAGACCCTCGAAGTCAAAGACGGTAAGATCCCGCTGACAAACCTCAACGAACTCGAATGGATCGACAGCCAAATCTTTGCTAACATCTACCAGACCGACAAGATCGCCCGCATCTCGCCCGACGACGGCCAAGTCACCGGCTGGCTCGACCTCGCAGGCTTGAAAAAACAACTTCCCAAACCCAACCGCGCCGATGTCCTCAACGGCATCGCCCACGATCCCACCACCGGCCACCTACTCGTCACCGGCAAATACTGGCCGCAGATGTTTGAAATCAAGGTCGCGAAAAAATAGTCGCCACCGCCAACTTGGGACCGGATCGTAAAAATGGTGGTCTCCGCTTGCCTCGCCGCCGCTGCCGTTTAACTTCCGCCACTCATGCCCCTGCCCGATCCCAGTCTCGAACCCGCCGTCCGCGATCCCAAGAAACTCCGCAATACCGCATTAGTCCTCGTCGGCATCATGCTTCTCGGCGGCTGGCTGATCCTCAAAGCCTACGAAGGCTGGTCACGCGGCCAAGCCAAGGATGATCGCCCCGCCATCATCTACCGCATCACCCCGGAGCGCGATCTTCGGATGCTTCGGCAGGATGGAAAAATCGTCAATCTCGTCGATCTCCGGGGCAGCGTCGTCGCCATCAATGTCACCAGCTTGCGGGACCCCCAAGCCGCAGAACTCAGCATGGCCGTCATGAAGCGCCTCGCCACCGCCCGCGCTGACACGGAGAATTTTAAACTCATCACCCTCGTGGTCGATCCCCTCCCAGCGGAAAAACTCGCTTCCAGCCTAGCAGAATTCTCGACGGCAAGTGGCGCCAGCCTTCCTCAATGGTGGGTCGGCGGAAATGAGCCGAAAACCTTACACAAGTTCATCAAAAACGAGCTTAAAACCAACGTCTATCCAAACGAGGCCAACGGCAAATGGCTCTACGATGCCGCCATCGTCCTGATTGATCAAAACGGCCACATCCGCCGCGGCGTCGTCCCTCAGAAAAAGGGCGGTCCGCCCTTCATCGCCACCTTCGACTTCGAGCAAGCCGCCGAGTGGGATGCCAAAGGAGCCAAGACCGGCACCGAACATAACAACCTCGCACAGCTCGAAATTCTCCTCAATCACACCATCGACAAGCTGCTGGCC
>JANPAU010000452.1:0-1821 GCA_031430055.1 Akkermansiaceae bacterium
ACGCTCCTCCTGCCGGGACTTCTATAACTTCTTGGCGGGAGGTAAAACAAATCGTGTTCGCGGAGCAGGTGCTTTTCCCTAAATTCGACCACGAGAAGTTTTATTTATACTCCCAATTGGTGCGTATTGCGTTGGCAAATCCGGACTGGCAAATCGTCATCAAGCCTAGGACACTTCCCAATGGTGAAACTTTCCATCGCCAGAACGAACACATCTCCCGTTTCATCCTCCAGCGGTTCATTCTGCCGGAAAATCTAACTATTCGCTATGAGCCTCTAAACGAGATCCTCAGCGCTTCGACGGCCTTGTTGAGCATCTCGTCCACCGCGTTTTTTGATGCGGTCGGGCAGGGAGTTCCTTCTTACATCGTTTCGGATTTCGGAATCTCCAGCAACTACGGAACGCATTACTTCCACGGTTCTGGATGTTCGATCTGCCTCTCTGAAATCGCCAGACTGTCCCATGAACTTTTCGATCAACGGCCCTCTGAGGACTGGCTCCGATTCAAGGGATTTTCACCGGAGTTCTCGCCCATGGCAATTGTTGCGGGCCTTAATTATCTCATTAAGGCCGGAGTCTCCAATAACCCTCTTCCACCGCACGATGTCGAGCAAAGGCTCATGCCCGCGCCTGCTAAACTTCCACCGGAGTTTCTCACTCTGAAAACAAAACTCGATTGGTTGCTGCTCGATAAGGGCGGAAGGCAGCCGAAAAACATGAAGCGTTCCATCGCAAGATTGCGCAGAAAATTCGTAGATCTCACCAAGGCTCGGCTGGGATGCAAATCTGAAGCGATTCGGAAAGAGGCGGATGATAGCAACTCAGACACCGGCAAGCCATGAAGATCGGCTATATCAGCACCTTCGATTCCTTTGTTCGAGCGAATCAGATTCTCGAGGCCGCGCTTTCCAAACACGGCATCGCCGGAGATCACCTAGTCATGCGCGTGAGATTAGATCAAATCTCTGACGAGCAGATCCAAACCATCCTCGGCGGCCCACCCCGGCACGTTCTAGGCATTCAGGAAACCATCGACGTCCTGCGCCGGAGCGACTACGACTGGGTGGTCCTCAGCGCTGAAAATACCAGTTGCCGGAGGTTTTTTGAGATCCTCCAGCACACGGAATTTCTCGGTGGCAGACCGCTGATCGCCACAATTTATCCGGGTATTCTCTTCCGCCATCACCATGACGGATTCTCCGCTAGAATGCCCGCGGACCTCGTCATCCTCAATTCCAAGAAGGACCACCAGTGCTTCAATGCCCTGCGGCGGGCTTACGGTGATTTCCAGGACAATAATTCGTTCGACCTAGGGCCGGTGACGGTCATCGGCTCGTTGGGCTTCGAGTTCGCGCCGGAGCGTCGGAACGTGATCTTCTTCGACCAACCCTCCGTGCCAAGGACGAGGGAGGAAAAATTCCACATTTTCGAGGAGCTTTCCAGACTCTCCGAACTGCACCAGCATCTCGATTTCTGCGTAAAGCTGAGGGTCGGCCCAAAGGATGCAACTCTTCACAAGGGTGGGCAAGGGACACTTGCCTATTTGAACGACTTCAACCGCAAGCTCGCGCCGGGACGCAGGCCACTTATTCTCGTCGATGGTTCACCGAGGGCGCTGATCGCCGGTTCCCTGCTCGTCCTCAGCGTGAGCAGCACCGCCTTGGTCGAGGCGCTCGCCTGCGGCTGCCCCGCCATGGCGCTCGCCGATTTCGGGATCGATGAGGACTACGGCGTTTCCTATTTCGTCGGTTCCGGCATCAGCGGACTGATGGAAAATCTCGATCCCGCTAATCCCCCCGTCGTCTCGAACGCTTGGATGGC
>JANPAU010000453.1:0-4409 GCA_031430055.1 Akkermansiaceae bacterium
CAGATGGAGGCCCTTGGGACGATCGGCGTGAATTTAATCCACTCCGCGTTCCGGCATCGCGGGCATTTGCGGAAATTCGTGGAGTCGTTGTTGGACAATCTCGTCGTGGGGCGGGTGGAGGTGGATTTGTTGAAATTCACCGGTCACGGATACAGCTTCTTCGACAACCGCTTATGTGCGTTGCAACTGGTGGAAAGCGGACTAACGGATGCGACGATGTTTTTGCCGAGTGGTGAAGTGGTCCATCCCGCGGAGGCTCTCTATCGGCATCCGGTGCTTTTGTTGCGGGGGAGTTTCAATCCGGTGATGAACGTGCACCTCCAGATGCTGGACCAAGCTCGAACCGGCTTTGTGAAGTCTCTGAGTGAGGATGACCGCATCTCGGCGATCGAATTGTGTGAGATCTCCATTCACAATCTGCTGCGCGACAGTGGTGTCGATCCGGTAGACTTTCTGGATCGGGCGGATGCCCTCCAAGCATTGGGTAAGACGGTGTTGTTATCACGCCTCGCGGAATTTCACCGGATTGCAGCGTTTCTCCACCGCTACACGCACAAGCCAGTGGGAATCATTTTAAGTATTGGACTTCTCAACGAGCTTTTTAAACCCAAGTGGTCGGAAAAATTAGCGGGCGGCATCTTGGAATCCTTTGGGCGCTTGTTTAAGGAAGGGGTGACCCTTCATGTCTTTCCTTGGAAAAATCGCAGGAATGGAGAACTCGTTACGTCTGATACGTTCATGGCACCGGCAGATAGTGCTCATCTCTACCGGCACTTTCTCGCCAATGGTCGAATTCATGGGATTCCCTGTGAGGACAATGAGACGCTGGTTTACACCGGCCGAGATGTCTGCCGAATGATCAACTTCGATGATGAGCGCTGGCGTGAGTTGGTTCCGAAAAGTGCTTGGACCATGGCCGAGCGCCACGCCCGTCTTGGGGATTCCTAAATGATTTACTCACCTCGTTAAGTCCGTGGGCTTCTTCCTCCGAAGATGGGTGGAGGGCTTAAGCAGGTCAAAGCGGCAAACGCATCCGCGCCGCGCTTTGCGAGAAAACACTCGAAACCCTTATGAAACTAAACATTTCAAAATGAGGTAACCCTGAAGCTCAACCCAAAGGCTGAAGCATGGAATGTCGAAATTTCTGTTTTGTGCTTAGTCGCGGGCCTTGCATGGGCTAAACCGAGTGCATGGATGAACTGACACGCGATCACGGACCGCAGCCGCTCGACGATTTGCTGGTGCGCTGGAGTATTACCAATCATGAATTGGTGGAAGTTTCGGCCGAGCAACTGAACCACAAACAGGTGCAGAAAGCTCGTAAAGGTCGGCAACTCACGCTACACCTGATGCAGAAGCTCATGCGCGCCCTCAATGACGCGGTGGTCGCCAAGCTGCCGAAAGAACAAAAAACGCTTTTCGTGCCCTATTTGCACAAGCATTTGTTCAATTACGCGAAGGGCCACGACACCGCATGGGTGGATCCGAATGAAGAACTGATGCCCCAGTGAATGCCGCCGAGCCGCCGTGGGAAATCGTGGGGCAGGGTCTTGCAGGGACCTGTCTCGCATGGGCTCTGTGGCAGCGCGGGGAGAAATTTACCCTGACCGACCGTGGCGTGGGCGGTAGCTCGCGAGTGGCGGCGGGGATGGTCAATCCGATCACCGGGAAAAACTTCGAACCCAGTTGGCGCATCGCAGAGTTTTTGCCCGAGGCGCTGGCATTTTACCGGGAGGTGGAGAAGGCGATCGGCCGGCAAGTGTGGCATCCATTTCCTGTGTTGAGGCTCGCGGCTAACGAGAATGAATGGCGGAAAATTGCCTCGAAGCTGGAATTGCCTCAGGTCACTCCGTGGGTCATCGGCGAGGTTCTGCCACCCGCTGGCTGGGTGGGAGCAGTGGAAGTATCCGGCGGCGGGCGCTTGGACACGCGAGCATTTCTCGACGGCTCGCGTGAGTTTTTCGAAATGCACGGCTGCTTCAGAATCAGCGATGTTTCTTACCGGGATTTTCAGCGAAATCAAATTCGCTGTGAAGGCGCGGCGGGATTGTTCACCGGTCGTTACGGCCCTCACCGCTGCGCAAAGGGCGAAATTCTAACACTCCGCGCAAGTGACTGGGACGAGACCCGGATCCGCATCGGCGCGGGGGGCTGGCTGGTGCCGCAGGGCGGGGGAGTCTTCAGGGTGGGCTCGACTTATGAATGGAATGAACTCGATGAGTTGCCGACGGTAAGCGGGCGGCTGCGGGTCGAAGAAATCGCATCTCGGCTGGGAGGAGAAGTTTTCGAAGTGATCGGACACGATGCGGGGATTCGTCCGATTTTACGTCGCAGCCAACCATTGATTGGTCCGATGGCTGGAGGCAGCTGGATGTTCAATGCGCTCGGCTCGAAGGGTTCACTCTACGCACCGGGCATGTCGCGACGGCTTGCCGAGTGGCTCATTGACGGCACCGAACCCGAGCCGGAAGTGGACATCCGAGTGTTTCTCGCAGAGCCTCTGGGAGCATGAATACATCTGATTCAGATCCGCTTTTCCCGCCGCGCCCGACTGCTTTGGCGCAGGAAATTTTGAGACCCTTGATCCGGTCGGGAGACCAGGTGATCGATGCCACGGCGGGCAATGGCCACGACACAGCGTTTCTAGCAGACTGCGTGGGGCCGGAGGGACGCGTGCTCGCCTTCGATATTCAGGAATCCGCTCTAGCCTCTGCCAGAGCACGAGTGGGAGAGGCGGGATGGGTGGATTTTTTTCATCAATCCCATACAAAAATGGCCACGCACGTTGCGGCGGAATCGGTCGCGGCAGTGATGTTCAATCTCGGCTATCTGCCCGGTGAGGATCACGACTTGACCACCGAGTTTGGGGAAACTCTCGCGGCACTTGAGATCGCAGGGCAGCTTCTGAAATCTGGCGGTGTCCTATCGGTCATCTGTTATCCCGGCCATCCGGCGGGTGCCGAAGAAGCGGCGGAGGTGGAAGAGTGGATGACGGCGCTCGCCGCGAAGGGCTGGCGCGTCGCCCGCTATGGAGCCGTCGGCACGCGGCGTGCAGCACCGTTTCTGCTGCTTGGGGTGAAGCGGTCATAAGGGTTTTATTTCTCAATGATGGTGAGAGTCAGAAGATGTGACTTCAAAGAAAATGGCCGCGGCTCTTTCCGCCGAGACTAAAGGCAATCACAACGCGCTTGTGGATGCCAAGGCCCAAGCGGAGATGTTTCGCCTAATAAGGGCCGATCAAAGTTGAAAATCGCTGAGTGTAAAATGGCAGCAAAGGATATCTTTTCATTTCAATTCGGCCTTTTTTGGAAGATTTCGTTCCTCCTTCTATTCGGGTGTATTCGGGTGACAATTTGAGTGAAGCGGAGTTTCCGTGAATACAGATACGATCCAGATCACCCCCGGGCTGCTGGCTCTTCTCAGCGAAATTGATGAGTTCAAGGGGGCTTGGCGCGCACTCAGAACGCTTGCGCCCGAGCGCCTGATCGCGCTCCGCCGCGTCGCTAGTGCGAACGCACATACATGAAATCAACCAGTGAAAGTCTGAGTCGTCCCGAGACGAGCAACGGGAGAGCAGCCGGAGGCAACTGCGTCGTCGTGAGACGGGGTGGAGAGCAGCCCGAGGCGGACCTGCGGTCCCAAATACAAGTGAACCCGATTCGGTTTACAACAACGGCGAGCCTTCTAGCGATTGGCGAAGCCTGCTGCATGAGCGGCAACCGTTTCTGGATGTCTTGGGTGAGAACGCAGGGAAGGTATCATGTGGACGCTTCGAGATCTGTCCGGGCAGGAATCCGCGCGAGCGGAGCCGGGCAGAAGTCAGAGCCGTCATAGTAGCGATGAAGCGGGGTAATGCCTGTGGAGCGAGGGACAGCAGGAAGGTGGAAAGGCAAAAGCCATGAATCGCGAAGAACCATCCGCGGCAGTTCCCGCAAGGGATAAACAAGCGGAAAAGGACCTGTGGCAACGCCACAAGGCCGAACGCGGAGTATGGACCGAGCCGATGCTTGCGGCCCTCGTAAGGGGGGTGAAAGGAAACAAGTGGTTCAGCCTGATCGACAAGGTCAGCACAGAAAGAACCTTTCAACTGGCATGGGAAAAGGTGCGAAGAAACGCCAGTGCCTGTGGCGTGGACGGCATCACGATAGGGCGCTTTGAACAAAACAGCCAAAGCCGGCTGCTCGCCGTTAGAGAGCACATCAATAAGGGCACCTATCAACCCAAGCCAGTCAAACGGGTGTGGATTGAAAAACCAGGCAGCGTTGAAAAGCGGCCGTTAGGCATCCCAACAGTCACGGACCGCGTGGTGCAGGCAGCGGTGAGAAGGTTGATAGAACCCATTTTCGAAAACCGTTTCGCCAAACACAGCTATGGGTTCCGCCCCGGACGCGGTTGTAAAGACGCCCTGC
>JANPAU010000454.1:0-6212 GCA_031430055.1 Akkermansiaceae bacterium
AAACCGCGTCTGGAAAAATTTCGAGAACCCTAACGAAATCACCCCGGCGGATGAGCTAAATTCCCTGCAACTGCGCTGGGAAAGTGACTTCGGAGAGCTAGAACTCGCGTCGGGTGTCCTCTCCTACGCAGATGGAAATCCGATTTCGATGAGCGATCCGTTTGGGTTGTGTGCTACTCAAGCTCAGTGGGACTGGGCGGGTGAATTGTGGGAAGCCGACCGGGCAAGGCTGCCAGACCCCGGAATTCGTGATGCCACTTTTGATGTGCAGTTTGCGCTAGGCGTTCCGGGGATGGCACGTGGGTTGACCGAGTTAGGAGCTGCTGCAATTGGGAAAGGTCTGTCCGCTTTGGGGCGTGGCGGAGCAAATACAGTAGCGAACCAAGTTCCTTCGACAATGGCACGAGTCATACCTGGTAGCGGTCCATTTCCAACCCTTGGTCCACCGGGAAGAGCTGACGTATTCGTAACAGCAGCCGACGACATTGCTGGAATGAACCCAGCCCAAATATCACAACGCCTAACGATTCCGGCGTCGGATACATTTACAATCTTTCGGTTCCCAACGCCCAGCACAGGGGTAGCCTCTCCTATTTTGAGGACAGATTCCGGTTTCATTGGTGGTGGCAGAACGTTGGGAGGTGCCAGAGAATTCGTTCTTCCCAACGGACCAATCCCATCGGGAGCAACATCAACCATTCTTGGCCCATGAAACTGTTGTCATCGGAGACTGAGTTAATTGGCAAGTGGGTAGAGAGAGGCGGGCAGATTTGCCGCGATGAAGTATGTGAACGCATTGAATTGTTGATTGCTAATCATCTAAAGGAGATCGCAATGAGCGAACAATGGGGTGCTTGGGAAACTCTATTCCAAGACCCCGACGATGGACGTTATTGGGAACGCACTTATCCGCAGGGAGAGCTTCAAGGTGGTGGCCCACCGCAACTTCGTTATCTACCTTTTGGCGAAGCTTGTGAAAAATACGGAATCGATCTTTCAAACTCGCCATCCTAACAAAACCCCGCCTTGCCCCGCGCTAACAACCCCCTCCCGGAAGATCGTCGCTCCGCACCCTTTATCCATCCCAACGTGCTGTCACAATAGTGGCAACCATCAGCAGTGAAAGTGCCACCCAGATTTCATGCCAAAGTCAAACGAGCTTCCTGAAAAACGGTCCGCAGCAAAGGCGGCTTGGCTTTTCTTGTATCCGTCCAAACGCTTCAACCCAAGGTCCACCCACTCCATGAGCTGTCTGGCCAACCAGCGCCTGCATACCCGGCACATTTAAGCCATGCAGATGATGCCGTAACCATAAGAAGCGCGACTCGCTTGATGATGTCACCGGGAGCTTGATGGATTTTCTCCTTTTACTGCAAGCAGCTATTTAAAAGGGATTGACCCAAGGAGTGCTTGCGAAATATGCGAAACTTGTCGCCACCGCCAGCGAAGGCGCGGTGACGGATAAGTATCTGTGAGAGTTTAATCTTGCCTGGCGCTTTCCGCGCCAGGCAGTCCTGTTGCTGGCGCAAGACGATCAAGCTATTTTCAGGCTTTTGCTTTTCCTGGAATCGGCGGCACTTCTTTGGGCATTTGGACATCGCCTTTTTCGAAGTCGATGGCGGCCGGTGAGCAGGCGAGGTTGTAGAACGGGGATTGCTGGTTCTTGGTCATATCAGTCCAACGAACAATCTCACCGGTATAGGCGGAGATCCGGCCCATGATGGCGACTAGGGTGGACTCAGCGATGCTCTGGGCATCGTTGAGTGGCTTGCCCGCCATCACGCTGCGGATCATGTTCACGTGTTCTTGGACTTGTCCGTCGGGGGAATCGACCTTGATTTCAGGGATGCTGACTTCTTTGCCCGTAAGTTTGCCTCCACCTAGGCAAACACCTTCGTTACCGACAAACATTTCTCCGACGCGGGCGTAAGTCCCGGTGATCTGGCGGCATTGACTGTGGATGCGGACGTCGTCGCCGAAGTCGTAATCTACACTGAAGAAGTCGAACATGTTGCCCGTTTCGCGGCGTGCGCGGCCGCCGAAGCCGAGAGCGGTGACGGGAAGGCGGCCAAGGAACCACACTGCCACATCGAGATTATGGATGTGTTGCTCGACGATATGGTCGCCGGAGAGTTCGTTGAAATTCAGCCAATTGCGGGCGAGATAAGAGGCGTCAGCCTCGCCCGGATTGCGGCGTTTAGTCCATGGCACTGTGCCGTTCCACTGGACGACGCCGCTCTTGATCGTGCCGATCGCGCCTGCGTCGATGAGTGCCTTGTTGCGGAGATAATCGGCCATGTGGCGGCGTTGCGTGCCGGCGACTACGGCGAGTCCTTTGGCTTTGGCTTTTTCGCCTGTGGCGATGACCGCCCGAGCTCCGACGGGGTCTACCGCGACGGGTTTTTCGATGAAACAATGTTTACCCGCCTCGACTGCTGCGGCGAAGTGCAGGGGGCGGAAAGCAGGCGGTGTGGCCATCAGCACGTAGTCGCAATCCGTTGCGATCACTTTGTGGTAGTTATCAAAGCCACTGAAACACTTCTCTGGAGCGAGGCTGTATTTTTTGCCAACTTCTAGCGCACGGTCTTCGAAGGCGTCTCCCACAGCGACCACTTCAGTCTCAAGTCCGAGGATTTTACAGGCTTCGACGAAGTTTGCGAGAGCACCTGTGCCCCGGCCACCGCAGCCGATGAGGCCGACTTTGAGTTTTTTCGTGCCCGCCGGGATGTTGACGGCGAAAAGGGAGCTGGCCGCGAGGCCGGCGCCGAGAAGGGTGGTATTTCCAAGGAATGAGCGGCGATTGAGGACGGAGTTCATGTGAGTCGGATTCATTTCGGTAGGGGCTGTGATTACCCGTGAATCCTGGCTGAGTTATCACGAAAATTGAAGATTTCTTTAAGTAAACTCGGTGGCACGCCACTTCACGAAGCTGCCGCCAGTGGTGGGGCGGAAATCATCCGCTTGTACCTCGATCACAAAGTAGACCCCGCCGTGGGTTCGAAACAAGGTGTCACCGCGCTCAAAATCGCCAAACAATATAAGAATCAACCCGCCATCGTGGTTTTTTGCAAGTGATGGTGCCCGGATGGGGGCGAATTTTCTGGCGAAGTGTGGGAGATTCGTGCTCTTCAGATTTGTGGAGGAAATCATCGATGGAATCGAGCAGCGCGGTTGGGCGGTGTTGGCGGGATGCGTGGACGCGGGTGACTCGCTGCGCTTGAGAAAGGAATGTGAGGAGGCGTGCGAAAATGGCGACTTCCGGCGGGCCGGAGTGGGGCGGGGTGGGAATCTGGAGATCCGCGAGGACATCCGGCGAGATCAGGTGTTATGGTTGCAACCGGGAGAATTCTCGGTGGAGCAGGAAATCTATCTGGCACGACTGGAGGAGCTGCGGTTGGCGTTGAATCAGCGATTTTTCTTCGGGTTGTTCGAGTTTGAAGGGCACTTCGCGATCTATCCAGAGGGGGCGTTTTACAAGGCCCATCTGGATCGTCACGCGGGCACCACGGACCGACTCGTCACGGTGATTCTCTACTTGAATCCAGACTGGCAAGCGGGCGACGGCGGCGAGCTCAAGCTGTGGACCACGGTGGGAGAAAAGTCGGGGGAGTTCGAGTTGATCGAGCCGCGGATGGGGACGCTGGTTTGTTTCATGGCTGGGGATTTCTGGCATGAGGTAATGCCGGCCAAGAAGACGCGGATGAGCATCACAGGTTGGTTCCGGCAACGCTGATATTTTGAGAAACTACGTGAAAAATCCGGATGGGTTGCGTCGGCGGGTGGTGCATGTCTATGGTCTCGCGCGTGACGGACTTTTCCTTAACATTTCTGGGTACGGGCACTTCAGTCGGGGTGCCAGTGATCGGCTGCCGTTGCGGCATTTGCACTTCGGAAAATTCTCGGGACAAGCGGTTCCGCTCTTCGGTGGTGGTGCGAGCCGGCGGACAAACCTTGTTGGTGGATTCCGGTCCAGATCTGCGAATGCAGGCGTTGCGTGAGGGATTGCGGGAGATTGATGCGGTCATTTACACCCATGGCCACTTGGATCATGTGGCGGGATTTGATGAATTGAGGGCATTTTGCTGGCGGCGGCATGATCCGCTGCCGATGCATGCGACGCGGGAGTGCATGGCGACGCTGCAGCAAATGTATGGCTGGGCGTTTTACCCGGAGCAGGAGACGGCAGGCTACGTAAGGCCGGATCCGAAGTTCATCGACGGTCCATTTTTCTATGCGGATTTGAGAGTGACGCCGGTGCCCGTGGAGCACGCATCGGTGGAGACCATCGGCTTCTTGTTTGAATATCCCGGCGCGCGGACCTTGGCGTATTTGCCGGATGTGAAGCGGATTCCTGCGGCCAGTTTGGAATTGCTGATGGAGGTGGATGTGCTGGTGGTGGATGCCCTGCGGACTGCGCCGCATCCTACTCATTTTTCGCTGGATGAGGCGTTAGCCGCTGCGGTGCAAGTGCGGGCCAAAGAGACTTGGTTGACGCATTTGAGCCATGAAAACGATGTGGATGCCATTTCTCAAACCTTGCCGCCGGGGGTGAGAATGGCATGGGACGGCCTGCGGATTTCACTGAATGATGTGCCCGGCCTTGCATGATCCGGCTATCCGGGCATTCTCCGTGCCGATGAAAGTCTTGGTCCGGATTGTAACTTTGCTGATGGGAATCGCCACACTCGCGGTTGCGGCGATTTCTCCAAAATCCGTCGCTATTCTCTACAATTCAGCCGTGCCGGAATCCCGGAAATTGGCGGAACTTTACTCCGACTTACGCGGCATCCCGGCGGAGAATCTGATCGCCTTGGAGATGCCGGTCGCCGCCGATATTTCTCGAACGGAATATGAAAAATGGATATTGAAACCCCTGCGCGCTGAGTTTGAAAACCGCGCTTGGTGGAAGCGCCAGAAGGACGGCGGGGGCATCACGCTGCCGGTGGTGAGCCGGATCCAAGCACTCGTCGCGATGCGGGGTGTGCCGCTGCGGATCAAAGCGAACCCTAAATCGGGAGAGGTCGCAGCGGCGATCGATCCTCAGAATCCTGTCGCCGGGCATGATGAGGCATCGGTGGATTCTGAGTTAGCGATGTTTGGCGTGGAGGGCTTGTCAAGTGAGGGGGTCTTGCAAAACAAGTTTTACAAGAGTGAAAAATCGATCGGCGAGTCAAACTTACCGTTTTTGGTGCTAACGGCGAGGATCGACGCACCCACTTACGCGACCTGCGAACGGATGCTGAGGGATGCCGTGGAGGTGGAAAAATCCGGGCTGTGGGGACGCGCCTTTGTGGACATCGCTAACAAGTTTCCCCAAGGCGACCAGTGGCTCGAGGTCGTCGTGAAGGAAAATGCCCAAGCGGGAATCCCAACGGTGGTGGACCGCTTCAACGACACCTTCGCGAAGAACTATCCGATGACGGAAACCGCGATTTACTACGGCTGGTATGATTGGAGCGTGAGCGGCCCGTTTCTCAACAGCCGCTTCCAATTCCGCAAGGGTGCTATCGCCATTCACCTCCATTCCTTCAGCGCGGAGCAGCTTTCTGATAGCACGAAGAACTGGAGCGGCCCGCTCTTGGAAAAGGGTGCTGCCGTCACCGTCGGCAATGTGTATGAGCCCTATCTCCACCTCACCCACGACTTCTCCATTCTCCAACAGAGGTTGCTGGCTGGCTTCAGTTGGGGCGAAGCTTGCTGGATGGCGATGCCGGTCACCTCGTGGCAAGGCGTGGTGTTAGGTGATCCCCTCTATCGGCCTTTCCTGCACCTCGACGGGAGCGGGGTGAAGCAGGATGATCAAATTCCTTTCCGCGCGCTGCGGGCGGCGGCGATCCAGTGGAAAAGTGATCCGCGCGAGCGACTCAAGCAGCTCGACAAGGCTTCGGAGCGCATGGCGAATGGGGTTCTCGCTGAAGCTTTAGGTTTGGAATATCTTCTCTTGAACGATCCAGCGACAGCCGGACGCTGGTTCCGGACGGCCAAGGGGCACTACCCGAGTGATGTGGATCAACTCCGGCAGGAGATCAATCTGATATCCATCGAGCGCACCGCGAACCGCAAAGACGTGGCGGTCCGCAGTTTGCGCGATGCACTGGTGCAGTTCGGCTCGATTCCCGAGTCCGAGTCGCTTAAGGGCTGGCTGGATATTCTCGATCCACCGCCGCCACCGCCAGCGGATCCAACGAAGGCTCCCGACTTGAAAAAACCTT